>JAATEW010000108.1 GCA_015655535.1 Hyphomicrobiales bacterium
GGGATCGAGCCAGACGCGCAGCGATCGCTCCGTCGAAAAGAGCGTGGCACGGCCGACGCCGGGGATGCGCCTGATCTCGCCCAGAACGTTGCGGACCATGAAGTCGCCGAGGCCGACCTCGTTGAGACTGCCGTCGGTGGACCGCAAGGTCACGATTTGCAGCACGGCGGCGGAAGCCTCCTCGACGAGGATGCCTTGCTGAAGAACGGCGCGCGGCAGGCGCGCTTCGATGCGCTTGATCCGGTTTTGCACGTCGACAGAGGCCATGCCGATATCGGTGCCGGGTTTGAAATTCGCGGTAATGTCGACTTGCCCGAGCGAGTCGCTGGTCGATTCGAAATTCAAAATGCCGGAGGCGCCGTTCAGCTCTTCTTCGATCAGACGTGTGACGCTGTTATAGAGATTCTGCGGCGTCGCGCCGGGATAGCTCGTGCTGATCGAGATCGACGGCGGCGCGATGATCGGATATTGCGCGACCGGCAGGAGCGGAATGGCAATCGCGCCGATCAAGCAGATCAGAAGCGCGATCACGGTCGCGAAAATCGGCCTGTCGATGAAGAAGCTCGGCATCTAATCCTCTGTGGTCTGTACCTGATTAAGCGAGGGCTTTCCGATCCCTCATCCTGAGGTGCGAGCATGTAAATCTCAGATTTGCATGCGAGCCTCGAAGGACGAAAGATCGTCATCCTACCTTTGAGCTCCAACCCTCGATCCTTCGAGACGCTTGCCATAGTCCGTCGTTTCCGCCGGGCCTATGGCAAGCCCCTCAGGATGAGGGTTGGAGGAGTAACCGGCCCTAGCGGAGAACGGACGCCTGATCGTTGTTGCCTGGCGTGCGTGAATCCGCTTCGGTCCAGGGCTTCGGATCGACAAGATCGCCCGGGGCGAATTTCTGAAATCCATCGACGACGACGCGTTCGCCGGCCTTGAGCCCGTCGAGAACCAGCCATTGGCCATCCTGCATGGAGCCGGTGCGAATGCGCCGCAGCGAGGCCGTGCCGTCCTCCGCAACAACGAAAACTTTCGCGGCGCCGCCCGCGTCGCGCTGCACCGCTTGCTGCGGGATCGCGATCGCGTCGCTATCTATGCCCTGCTCGATCCGGACGCGCACATACATGCCGGGCAGTAGCTCGCGTTTCGGATTGGCGAATTCGCCGCGCAAGGTCACCTGGCCGGTTTCGGCATCGACCTTGGCCTCGGAAAACAGAAGTTTGCCGGGCAGCGAATAAGCAGTGCCGTCGTCGAAGATGAGACGCACCTTCGCAACATCCGCTGCGATCCGTTCGAGATCGCCACGCTCCAGCGCGCGGCGCATCTTGTTGAGCTCGCCGACGGATTGCGTGAAATCCGCATAGATCGGATCGAGCTGCTGGATCTTGGCGAGGCTCGCCGTATCGTTTTGCACGACAAGCGCGCCTTCGCTGACGATGGCGGCGCCGATGCGTCCGCCGATCGGCGCGCGGATCGTCGTGTAATCGAGGTTCAATTTCGCGCGGTCGACATCGGCCTTGCGGGCGGCGACATCGGCTTCGGTTTCGCGCATGCTCGCGACCGCTTTTTCATGTTCGGCCTTGGAGGCGATGCGCTGGGAGGCCAGCGTCGCGACGCGCTGCTCGTGCTGCTTGGCGAGTTCGAGACTTGCTTCGGCTTTCGCAAGCGCGGCTTCGTTCGACTGCAGCTCGATTTCGAAAGGCCTGCGATCGATCTGATAGAGCGCTTCATTGGCTTTGACGTCGCTGCCCTGGTGAAACAGGCGCTCGGTCAGGATGCCCGAGACGCGCGGCCGGACGTCGGCGACGCGCATGGACGCAATTCGGCCCGGCAATTCATGGGTGATGGTGCGCGGGTGCTCCTGCACGGTGACAATCCCGACTTCGGGCGTTTTCTTGTCTTCCGATGCGGCGGCGGGGCTGGGCTCATCGCAGCCGGAAACAAGCAAAGCCATGCCCAGCGCGGCCGCGGGCAGCAATTTTGCGTAAAATTTAAGCATTCGCCCTCTGAGTCAAAAATCGCACTGCGGGTGAATTTGTTCATCCACCATTCATGTTCAAGATAGGTGCGCTCCAAACGGGGCATTAGTTTGATGAACAGAGCCTGTTGCCGCTCTTGGAGACCTTTCGTGCGGCCGGACATTAAAAATCGGCAATGGACCGAAGAAAGCCCTCATGCCGAGGAGCTGCTGCAAGCGGCGTCTCGAAGCATCAAAGGCCTTCTTCGGCTTCGGTTTTTTCAGCCTTCATCCCGAAGCGTGTCGGGAGCCTGTCTCGAAAGATGAATAAGCGAGACCTCTTATCGGCCGATTGGAGGCCCGAAGTTTCCGATCTCACGCACGATGCACAACAGCCTCAAAGGCGTCATCCGGGCTTGAGCCGGGCATGGACATTTTTACCGCGGCTGATATGTCCGATCTCAACCTTTAGATTGGTAGGGTGGGCATCACGTCTACCGATACGAGAATTTAAGCTATTCATTTGGTTCATTGCGGACACGTTGATGAGCGCAGATCGCGAAAAAACCTCTGCTCCTTACGAAGTCGAAGACGGAGGGCACTATTGGCTTTTGTTGTTTTGCGCGGGACTGGGCATCATTTCGCTTGTTGGTGCAGGCTATGTCCTGACATTCGGCTATGATCTTGGTGCGCTCTCAAGTAAAAAAGAGATCGTCACAGGCAGCAGGGGTGTGAGGCCCGACTTCTCGGCTTTCTACAGAATGCATGCGATCGACCCGATCGATCCGGACCTGCTGGATAAAACCGTCACCGATAACTTGCTTTTACTTGAGAAGAACCCTTGCGACTGGCCCGCGGTCGAGGCAGCGGGAACCGCATTATTCAAGAAAAACGCGAGGCGCGAAGCAGCCAATGTCTATTTGGGCTTTTCGCAATCCTGCCCATCGGATGGGTCGGCCGAACGGGTCGCGGCGGCCTTATTCTACAACATCAAAGATTTCGAGAAGGCCCGCGCGCTTTCCACAAGCCTGACAACCCGTTTTCCCGGCGAAGCGACCGATTGGTTTCAAAAAGGCTTGGCAGAACAAGGTCTCGGCATGACCGATAGGGCCGTGCAAAGTTTCGCGAATACCATTTCGCTCTCCGACAATCAGAAAATGCTCGGCGAGCAGGTCTTTACAGGTTTCAGCGCGGTTTACGCGCAAGCCGGCCGTTTCTGCGAAGCGATGACACCCATATCGACCTATGTGTCCCTCGACCCTGCCCGCCGCGATACGCCACGGACGCGCGCGATGCTGGAGAACCTGTCGCAACAAGGAAACTGTACGTCTTACGCGACGGGAACAGATAGTTTTCCTGTGCTCAATCTGGGCTTTATCTCCGTGAAAGCGCAGATCAACGGTGTCGCCGGCACATTTGTCGTCGAGACGGGCGCGACCTTCGTTTCCTTGAATCAAGATTTCGCGGAACGTGCGAAGATATCCGGCGGCGACGAAGAAATGTTTTTCACGGCCAATGGAGAAACCGCCGGCCAAATGGCGAAAGCAAGCACCATCAAACTCGGCAAACTGCAAGCCAACGATGTTCCTTTGGTCATATTGTCGAAAGTCACGAAAGGATTTGATGGACTGCTTGGCCGGTCGTTCCTCTCCCGCTTCGAGATGACGGTGACGGGAAGCCGCTTGACATTGGCGACGAGGACGCCGGCGGCGCCGTAAATCTCCGGCTTTTCGCCGCGGATCCGCGCCGCAGGATGGGCCTAACAGCGCGCTGAATCATGAACTCATAAACAGGGCAGGTGAACCCTCTCCCAGAGGGAGAGGGTGGCGCCGAAGGCGCCGGGTGAGGGGTTACAATCTCATCCGGATGGGCGGTAACCCCTCATCCGCCTCGCTACGCTCGACACCTTCTCCTATAGGGAGAAGGAAACGCCTCCAACCTTTGAGGATCAGATCGCCCCGCTTTATGAGTCGATGTCCTAAATGACGCCCTTGGTCAAAAACCTCTGCGCTTTATGCTTGCGGCCGGTGCGCAACCCCTCTCCGCCGCTCGCTCCCGTCCCCACTGGTTGCGTGACGGGAATAAGCTGATGCTTGCCCGGACCGATGAGGTCGGCACGGCCCATCTGTTTCAGAGCATCGCGCAGCAGCGGCCAATTTTCCGGGTCGTGATAGCGCAAGAACGCCTTGTGCAATCGGCGTTGCCGCAGGCCTTTGACCACTTCGACCTGTTCCGATGCGCCGCGCCGTACCGGCCGCAAAGGATTGACGCCGGAATGATACATTGCCGCCGACAGCGACATCGGCGAGGGCAGGAATGTCTGCACCTGATCGGCGCGATATTTATTGCGCTTCAGCCACAAAGCCAGATTCATCATATCGGCATCGGTCGTGCCCGGATGCGCCGCGATGAAATAAGGAATGAGGAAATATTTCTTGTCGGCCGCTTGTACGGCCTGCTCGAAAATCTGCTTGAAGCGGTCGTAAGTGCCGATGCCCGGCTTCAGCATCTTCGAGAGCGGTCCCTCTTCGGTATGTTCGGGTGCGATCTTCAGATAGCCGCCGACATGATGGGCTACGAGGTCGCGAATATAGGCCGGGCTCTTGATGGCGAGATCATAGCGCACGCCTGAGGCCACCATCACCTTCTTGACGCCCTGGACCTGCCGCACGGCGCGATAAAGTTCGATGAGCTTGTCGTGGCTCGTATCGAGGTTCTTGCAAATGTCGGGATAGACGCAGGCCGGACGCCGGCAGAGCGCCTCGGTCTCTTTGTCCTTGCAGGCCATGCGATACATATTGGCGGTCGGCCCGCCGATATCCGAAATGATGCCGGTAAAGCCCGGCGTCTTGTCGCGCACCGCCGCGATCTCTTTGACGATCGACTCCTGCGAGCGGCTTTGAATGATGCGGCCTTCATGCTCGGTGATCGAGCAAAAGGAGCAGCCGCCGAAACAGCCGCGCATGATGGTCACAGAAAAGCGGATCATCTCCCATGCGGGGATCTTCGCCTCGCCATAGGCCGGATGCGGCGCCCGCGCATAAGGCAGATCGTAAACGGCATCCATCTCCGCCGTCGTCAGCGGGATGGGCGGCGGCGTCAGCCAGAGTTCTCGTGTGCCGTGGCGCTGCACGAGTGCGCGTGCATTGCCGGGATTGCTCTCGCGGTGAA
>JAATEW010000434.1 GCA_015655535.1 Hyphomicrobiales bacterium
CACGATGGCTGCGCGCGAGGCCGGCAATATGGTCGATCTCGACAGCGATCCGACCAAGCTCATCGAGATCGTCGAGATCGGCAAGCAGTTGTTGATGACGCGCGGCGCGCTGACAACCTTCTCGATCGCCAATGATGTCGCGAAATATTTTGCGATCATCCCGGCCATGTTCATCGCCTTCTATCCGCAGCTGGAGGCTCTGAACATCATGCATCTCGGCACGCCGCAAAGCGCGATTCTGTCGGCGATCATCTTCAATGCCTTGATCATCGTCGTGCTGATTCCGCTCGCCTTGAAGGGCGTCGCTTATCAGCCGCAGGGCGCGGCCATCATCCTGCGCCGCAATCTTCTGATCTACGGCGTCGGCGGGTTGAGCGTGCCTTTCGCCGGCATCAAGCTCATCGATCTTGTCGTGAACGCCGCTGGTCTCGCATGATCCCGAAAAGTAGCAGACTTTTCGGACGAAGATCATGCGCAAAGACAGGCCTGAAGAAGGCTAAAGGAGACAAAAATGTTGAAGCACTTGCGCCCGGCTCTTGCGATGATCGTCCTCATGACGGTCTTGACGGGGCTTGCCTATCCTTTGGCCATGACCGGCGTAGCGGGAGTGCTCTTTCCGCATCAGGCCAAGGGCAGCCTGATCGAACGCGATGGTCAGGTGATCGGCTCGGAATGGATCGGCCAGAATTTCACCAGCGGCAAATATTTCCACGGTCGCCCGTCGGCAACGAGCGAACCCGATCCGCACGATGCGACCAAAACCGTGTCCGCGCCCTATAATGCGGCCAATTCGTCCGGCTCGAATAATGGCCCGACGTCGCAAGCTTTGATCGACCGGGTCAAGGCGGATAGCGCGAGTCTCGCTACGGAAAACCCCGGCGTTGCGGTCCCCGTCGATCTCGTGACGACCTCGGCGAGCGGGCTTGATCCCGATGTGACGCCAGCTGGCGCTCTGTTCCAGGTTCCGCGTGTCGCCAAAGCGCGGGGATTGAGCGAGGACAAGGTGCGGGCGCTCGTTGAGGCGCATATATCCGGGCGTTTCCTCGGCATTTTGGGCGAGCCCACCGTCAATGTATTGAAGCTCAATCTGGCCTTGGATCGTTTGAATCACTAGATAGTACGGGGCGCGTAAGGATTGCCGCGCCCGGAGTTCACTGCCTTTGGCAAGACCTGAAAAGCGTGATGCACACGACCGGCGGCCGTCGCCGGACGTTTTGCTGCAAGCTGCGCGCGAGAGCGAACGCGGTCGCCTGAAGGTATTTCTCGGCGCCGCGCCCGGCGTCGGCAAAACCTATGAAATGCTGACGACCGCGCAGGTCAAGCGACGCGACGGCGTCGATGTCGTCGTAGGCATCGTGGAGACGCATGGCCGCGCCGAGACCGAGGCGCTGCTCGAAGGCCTCGAAGTGATCCCGCGCAAGCTTGTCGACTATCGCGGCCGGCAAGTCGCCGAGATGGATATCGACGCGATCTTGGCGCGCAAGCCGCGACTCGTTCTGGTCGATGAGCTGGCGCATACGAATGCGCCGGAAAGCCGTCATCCGAAGCGCTATCAGGATGTCGAGGAACTGCTCGAAGCCGGGATCGACGTGTTCACGACGCTCAACATCCAGCACGTCGAGAGCTTGAACGATGTCGTCGCCAAGATCACAGGCATCACGGTGCGCGAACGGGTGCCGGATTCGATCCTCGACCGCGCCGACGACATAGAAGTCGTCGATCTGACGCCGGAGGATCTGATCGCGCGCTTGAACGAGGGCAAGATTTATGTGCCCGAGCAAGCGCAGCGCGCGGTCAAACATTATTTTTCGCCGGGCAATCTCACGGCCTTGCGCGAATTGGCCTTGCGCCGCACGGCGCAGCGCGTCGATGCGCAAATGGTCGATTATATGCGCCGGCATGCGATCGCTGGCCCCTGGGCGGCGGGCGAGCGCATTCTTGTGGGTCTCGATGGCGCCTGTGATCATCGCGCACTCGTCAGGCGGGCGAGGCGCATGGCAGATAGGCTGCGGGCGCCTTGGGCCGTCATCCATGTCGAGACCGCGAAAGATGCGCGCGCGGGCGAGAAGGAACGCGCGCGCGTCGCCGAAGGCCTGCGGCTGGCGCAACGCCTCGGTGCCGAGACGTTGATGATTCCGGGCGAAGACGCCGCCGAAACCCTCGTCGATTATGCGCAGACGAATAATTTCACCCATATCGTTGTGGCGCGCTCGCGCTATGCCGGATGGCGGCGTCTTCTCGGCTGGTCGGTCACGCAAAAGCTGATCCGGTCCGCGGGCGAAGCCGATGTGCATATCGTCGCCGATCGCGCCGAACTCCCGCCGCCGGAAAAGCGGAGCTCGGCGCTGCGAGCGAACCGTGAAGCGGCGCGCAGCGACCTCGTCGCCTATTCGGCCAGCGTCGCGCTTGTCGGCCTCGCGCTCGCCGCTGCGCTGTTTCTGAGACATGTGCTGGGCATTTCCAATGTTTCGCTGACCTTTCTGATTGCCGTTCTGACGAGCGCCATCGCCTTCGGCCTTTGGGCGTCGCTTTTCGCCTGTCTCCTCAGTGTGCTCGTTTATAATTTCTTTCTGCTGCCGCCGGTCTACACGTTCACGATCGCCGACCCTGAAAACGCGGTCTTCCTGTTCTTCTTCGCGATCGTCGCGGTGATCGTCAGCAATCTCGCGGCGCGCTTGCGCACGCAGGCCATTGCCGCGCGTAAACGCGCGCGGACGACCGAAGACCTTTATCTATTCAGCCGGAAGCTCGCGGGCGCCGCCGCGCTCGACGATATTCTATGGGCGACAGTGCATCAGATCGCGTTGATGCTGAAGGTGAGGGTCGTCATCCTTCTGCCCGAACGAGACGCACTCGCGGTCAAGGCCGGATTTCCGCCGGAGGATCAGCTCGACAAGGCCGATCTCGCCGC
>JAATEW010000374.1 GCA_015655535.1 Hyphomicrobiales bacterium
ACGAAAAAGAATGCGCCGAACATTTGATGCTGCTCGATCTCGGCCGCAACGATGTCGGACGCGTCGCCGAGATCGGCACTGTCGAGGTGACGGACCGCTTTTCCATCGAGCGTTACAGCCACGTCATGCATATCGTCTCCAATGTCGAAGGCAGGCTCGACGGCAGCCATGACGCGATCGACGCGCTTTGCGCGGGCTTTCCGGCGGGCACCGTCTCGGGCGCACCGAAAATCCGCGCGATGGAGATCATCGACGAGCTGGAGGTCGACAAACGCGGCATTTACGCCGGCTGCATCGGCTATTTCGGCGCCTCGGGCGAAATGGACACTTGTATCGTTCTGCGCACCTCAATCGTTAAGGATGGTTTCATGCATGTTCAGGCGGGCGCGGGAATCGTCTATGATTCCGATCCGGCCTATGAGCAGCGCGAATGCGTCAACAAGGCCAAAGCGCAATTTCGAGCCGCCGAAGAAGCGGTGAAATTCGCGACACGGCCGAAGCGAGGACAATAAGCTCGGCTCCTGGAGGAGATGGCCATGGCGGACGCAGATGTTCAATCGAAATCCATGGCCGCACCCGAAGTGGCCACGACCGAAGTGGTCATCGTCGGCGCGGGACCGACCGGCCTCATGGCGGCAGCGCTCCTCGCTCGCTGCGGCGTGAAATTCCGCATTCTCGATAAAAGCGAAACCGCGGCGCATGAATCGCGCGCCTTCGGTGTGCAGGCGAAGTCGCTCGAACTCTTTCTCTCGATGGGTCTCGCCGAGACGGTGATGGATAAAGGCCTAGTCGCGGCCGGCGTGCAAATCTTCGTCGACGGAAAACAGGCCGCCGAATTGAACCTGGACGATATCGGCCATACAGACACGCCCTATTCTTTCATACTGATGGTGCCGCAATCCGAGATCGAGGCGATCCTGCTTGAAGACGTCAAGCGCCACGGAATCGAGGTCGAGCGCGGAATCGAAATCACGACTTTCGAACAATCCGCCAAGGGTGTCGTCCTTCACGGCTTGGACAAATCCGGCGAAGCTTTCGACATTGAAGCCTCCTATCTCATCGGCGCCGACGGCGCCCATAGTGTCGTGCGTCATATTCTAGGCTTGAGTTTCGAGGGCGCGCCCTACCCGCAAAACTTCCTGCTCGCCGATTGCAAAATCGAATGGCCCTACGATTACGACCACGTCAAAATCTTTTTGCGCGGCCGCAACATGGCTGTTTTCATGCCGCTGCGCGGAAAGGACATCGGCCGGATCATCGCGATCGAGCCCGCCGTGACCGATATGAACGCGCCGATCGAAGAGCAAGGTTCATCCGAACTGCCGTTCAACGAAGTTCAAAGGGCGTTTGCGGCGGTGAGCGGTGTCGATGTGCGCCTCTATGATCCGATATGGACGTCGCGCTATCGCGTCCATCACCGCGCGGTGAACACCTATCATCAAGGCCGCGTCTTCGTCGCTGGCGATGCCGCGCATATTCATAGCCCCGCCGGCGGCCAGGGCATGAACACGGGTCTTCAAGATGCCGCCAATCTCGCCTGGAAACTCGCGCTGGTTCTGAAAGGCCATGCGCGCGATAGACTTCTCGATACGTATCAGACCGAGCGCTGGCCGGTCGGCCAAAAGGTTCTCAAGACCACAGACCGGCTTTTTGGCAATATGACCGTTCAATCGGAACGCGCAACCAAGATCCGCAATTTTCTGGTGCCTATTGTCTTCGGGCTCCTGACGAAAAGCCGATGGGTTCGCGCCAAGGCCTTCCATTTCGCTTCTCAGCTTGGCATTCGTTATGACGTCAATGATTATCTGCTGAACAGCGCGCCGCAGCCCGTGCCGCTTGGCTTCGCCTCATCGCCGGTCGGCGCCGGACGCCGCGCGCCGGACGCCGCGATCGCGCATGACATTTCGGTCTTCGATCTGATCAAGAATTATCATTTTCATGTGCTCGCCTTATCTCGACAAGCGCTCGACCGCGACGAAATCGACACATTGAGCACGCAACTCGCAAGCCTGCCGAAATCGATTGGCCTGCCTCTCGAGACTCATATCATCACGCATTCGCTGATCGGCCGCGACCCGCGGCTTCATCGCGCTGAGTCTTCCGATGTCTTCGAGGCCTATCGCGTGCCACATGCAAGGCCGCAGGCGCTCTTTCTCATCCGGCCCGACGGCTATATCGCCTTTCACGCCGAAAGCCTCGCCATCGAGGCTCTGCGTGATTTTCTGACGACGCGCTTTGCGGAGTTTGGCTAAAGCCGCAGCCGTCATTGCGAGCCGTAGGGCATCGCATCGCTGGCGATCTATCGCAACAACGAGATCGCAATGCGACGCCCGTCGCAAGCAACGGGCTATGTCGAAGCAATCCAGAAACCAACGCTCCGGCCTTTTCTCCTGGATTGCTTCATAGCTCACGCTCCTCGCAATGACGGGTCAATGCTCGAGTCCTGATCCCGCAGCGGCTTGCATTCGGCCTACTTCTGGGCCACCTCAAAGACATAAACAATTTCATCTTATGAGAGGAATATCCGTCATGTTGGATTGGGCCGCCTATCGCATCGCATTGGCGAACACGCTGCGCAAGGTGAAGGATATCAGCCCGGATATTCTGAAAGCCAATAAGCTCATCTCCGAAGCCGCGACCTCGCAGCCGCCGAAGCTCGATGCCAAGACCCGCGAATTGATCTCGCTCGCCGTCGCCGTGACAACGCGCTGCGACGGCTGTATCGCCTTTCACGCCGAGGCGGCGCGCAAAGCCGGCGCGACGAAAGAGGAAGTGGTCGAGGCGCTCGGCGTCGCGATCGCGCTCAACACGGGCGCTGCGCTCGTCTATTCGGCCCGCGCTTTTGATGCTTTCGAAGCGCCTTGATTGAAATTGGGTTCAGCCCAAACCCTCATCCCGAGGAGCAAGCATCGCTGGCGATCTATCGCAACAGCGAGATCGCAAAGCTCGCGTCTCGAAGCACGAGGATTTGTACTTTGAGGAGATAACGCCGATCCCTCGCCCATCGAGACGCCGCTTTTAGCGGCTCCTCAGGGTGAGGGATCAGCTCTCATCAGGGGCGGCCACGCCCCGGCAGCATGCGCTGAAACTCCGGCTCCTTGTCGATGAACTGGTGCTTCAGCGCGCCGGCGATATGCAGGGCCAAGAGAACGTAGAGCACATAACCCAGGCCCGTATGAACGTTGCCGAAAAGCGTGTGCAGCATTTCCTTCGTCGGCGGATCGATGTCCATGATGAAGGACATCCGCGGCCAATAGAAAAGATCGAACCAATACATCGGATGAGTTGCGGCATCCTTCCAGGCGGAGTCGTGCGCCCAGCCGGAGAGCGGCAAAGCGAAAATCAAGAGATAAAACGCCATATGCGCCGCGTGCGAACCGGCCTTCTCCCAGCGCGAATAATAGGCTGGCAGAGGCGGCGGTGTGTGGCCGAAGCGCCAGAGGACACGCAGGATGGCAAGGCCCAGCACGGTGATGCCGATCGACTTATGCGTATTGACGAAGGGTCTCACCCAATCTTCCGGCAGCGAATCGACCGAAAGCGCGAGACCGACATTGACGATCAGCAGCGCCGCGATCAGCCAATGCAGAAAAATGGCGACGCCCGAATAGCGGCGAAAGCCTTCCATGGTGACATTGGCTTTCATTCTTGCACCTTCTTTCGCGCTTGCCGCCGCCACGAGCCTATATCGCAGCTTAATTGCATCATTTTATGGATATGAAACGAACTCACCGCGATGTGATGCCCATTTTCACACCAAGGCTTGCAATAATCTAACAATTCATCATTTAGATAACATGTGTGAATAGTCTCACAAATATTTGAATTAGAAGGGCTTTAGCCTGGCTACCGTGTGGCTCGGCTCAAACCTCGCCGTCTGCCTCGGTCCTCAAGGCTTCATCCGATAATGTCCCCACTCGATCAAGCATTCGCCGAGGCTTCGCCGCGTCTTAATCCCAGGCCCATGCCGCTTTTGAGCCTCGCAATTTATGTCGCGATCTTCGCGCTTTGGATCGTGCTTTTTCTGCGCGGACTTTTCCTCGATAATATTTTCGCCTGGTCAGCCGGCATTCTCTATGTTAGCTACGATACGTTTCTTTTGGCCTTCGTGACGTGGCGGACTTTGCCGCTTCAAAATGGGCCGCTTCAAAATACGGCGGCGACACGCACCGGAGATCCCTCGCCTCTCTCGCTCGGCGTCATCATAGCCGCACATAATGAGGCGGCGGTTTTATCCGTCACCATAGAGGCGCTGCGCGCGCAAAGCGATGCGCCCGATTTTATCTTGATCGCCGATGACGGATCGAGCGATGCGACGCGCGAGGTGCTTTTCAACCTCTATGGGTTGATGCCGCCCGACTTCGGCGGCATCAGCGCGCCTGCCCCGCAACTCCCATCCTTGCGCTGGCTGCGGCTGCCGCATGGTGGCAAGGCGCGCGCGCTCAACGCCGCCATCACGCGTCTTGATGCAGATATACTCCTCACCGTCGATGCCGATACGTTGCTGGCGCCTGACGCCATTTTCGCGATGCGGCAGGCTTTCATGCGCGAACCGCAGCTTGTTGCCGCCACAGGAATCCTGACGCCCATCTGCGCCAAGACGCTCTCGGGGCGGCTGTTCCAATGGTTCCAGACCTATGAATATGTCCGCAATTTCCTGTCGCGCTTCGCCTGGATGCAGTCGCATGGGCTTTTGCTGATCTCCGGCGCATTTGCCGGCTTCAGGCGCGAGGCGCTGCTGAAGGTCGGGGGCTTCGATCCCGAATGCCTCGTCGAGGATTATGAAGTCATCCATCGCCTGCATCGCTGGTCGGTCGATCATCGCCTCGGCTGGAATGTCCGCGTGCTCGGCAATGCGCATGCGCGCACCGATGCGCCAGGCACGCTGCCGGCCTTTTTGCGCCAGCGCCGTCGCTGGTTCGCGGGGTTTCTGCAAACCCAATATTGGAACCGCGACATGACCGGCAATGCGCGCTTCGGTCAGCTCGGCACCATCATGCTGCCGATCAAGGCCGTCGATACGTTGCAGCCGGTCTATGGGCTCGTCGCCGTCGCTCTTCTGCTCGCCTCCCTCGTCACGGGCCATGTGACCTTGGCTGCGTCGATTTTCGGCGTTATCGGCGCCAAAATCGCAATCGACCTCGCCTTTCATCTCTGGTCGCTTCACCTCTACCGGCGCTGGACCAGCGATACCGAAAGTACGCATATTTCGCATGCCGTGATGGCGGCCCTCATCGAGCCCTTCTGCTTTCAGATCCTGCGCCATCTCGGCGCCGCTCTGGGCTGGGTCATGCTGCTGACGCGTGGGACGAGCTGGGGACGCCAGAACCGCGCCGCTCTTATCGCCATGGGTGCGCGCGAAACGCCGAGCCGGCCCTGCCGCGCGCCCTAAGCCACACAGAAACCTTGACCCGCCCGCGCGGGGGCGGCACAACCAGCTTATGCGCGTCACGCTCATCGACAATTATGACAGTTTCACCTTCAACCTTGTGCATTATCTGGGTGCGCTCGGCGCCCAGGTGAGCGTCCATCGCAACGACAAGATCAGCGTCGCCGATGTGCTCGCCGCGCGACCCGATGCGATCGTGCTGTCGCCCGGCCCCTGCACACCGCAGGAGGCCGGCATCTGCCTCGACATCATTAACGCGGGGAGCGAAACGACCCCCATCTTCGGCGTTTGCCTCGGCCATCAGGCGATCGGCGCCGCCTTGGGCGGAGAGGTTGTCCGCGCCCCGCTGCCGATGTATGGCAAGCTGTCGCTCATCGATCACCAGGGCGAGACCGTGATTCGTGGGCTGAATCAGCCGTTCAAGGCAACGCGCTATCACTCGCTCGTCGTCGAGTGCGCGACGCTTCCCGGTGAACTCAAGATCACCGCCGAGACGGATGGGCTCATCATGGGCCTCTCGCATAAGACAAGGCCGCTGCACGGCGTGCAGTTTCACCCCGAAAGCATTGCCTCCGAGCAAGGCCCGCTCATCTTGCGCAATTTTCTCGATCTTGCGATGGATTGGAACACAAAGAGCGGGCGCGCTTAGTTCATGCTAAGTGAACTTAAACCATGTGGAATTCGATTTTGGGTGTCATGCACCAACTTACGACAGTGCGTCATGGCCCGGCTTGACCCGGCCATCCATACCAAATGTTTATCGGACCGAAATGTAGCGACATATTTCGTGGATGGCCGGGACAAGCCCGGCCATGACGACCCGAAGTTAGCCACGTAATCGAGATGGATTTCCTATTGTCCCTCGCCTCTTGAAGACACCTCAGACCCGCATGGATGCCTTCAAACCTTTCCTGGCCAAAATCGTCGCAGGCGCAACGCTCGACCGCGCCGAAAGCCGCGCGGCCTTCGACCTGATTTTTTCGGGCGAAGTCACGCAGGCACAGATCGGCGGCTTTCTGATCGGATTGCGCCAGCGCGGCGAGACCGTCGAGGAGATCACCGGCGCCGTCTCGGCCATGCGCGCGCAAATGCGCCGCGTCGAGGCGCCGGATGGGTCGATCGACATTGTCGGCACCGGCGGTGACGGCCATGGCACTTATAATGTCTCGACGCTCGCGGCGCTGATCGTCGCGGCCTGCGGTGTGCCGGTCGCCAAACACGGCAATCGCGCGGCTTCCTCCAAATCGGGTTCGAGCGATGTCCTCGCAGCGCTCGGCGTGAAGCTCGGGCTTGCACCGGCAGACGTGAGCCTCTGCATCGCCGAGGCCGGCATCGGCTTCATGATGGCCCAGGCCCATCACGAAGCCATGCGCCACGTCGCAGGCGCGCGCGCCGAACTCGGCACGCGCACCATCTTCAATCTGCTCGGGCCTTTGTCCAATCCAGCGGGCGTCAAGCATATGGTGCTGGGCGTCTTCTCGCCCGCCTGGCTAGAGCCGCTGGCCGAGGTCTTGCGCGAGCTCGGCACGGAGCGCGCATGGATCGTCCATGGCGCCGACGGGCTCGACGAGATATCGACGACCGGCCCGACGCAGGTGGTAGCCCTCGAAGGCGGCAAGATTCGCGCCTTCGAGATCACGCCGGAGGAGGCGGGGCTGCCCCGCGCCGCTCTCGCTGATCTCAAGGGCGGCGACGCCGCCCATAATGCCGCGGCGCTGACGGCGGTTCTCAAAGGGGCTCAAACGCCTTATCGTGACATTGCCCTCTTCAATTCGGCCGGTGCTCTTGTCATCGCAGGCAAAGCGGCCAATCTGCGGGAGGGCGTCGCCTTGGCAGATGCCGTCCTGCGGTCGGGCAAGGCGGCGGATGTCCTGGCGAAGCTCGTCGACGTCAGCAATCGCGGATAGATCCATTGGCCGATATTCTAAAAAAGATCGAAGCCTATAAGCGCGAAGAGATTGCCGCCGCCAAGGCGCGTCTGCCCTTGGAGGCCGTGATCGCCCAGGCGAAGGCCATGCCCGCACCGCGCGGCTTCGTCAAAGCGATC
>JAATEW010000393.1 GCA_015655535.1 Hyphomicrobiales bacterium
GATGAGACCGGAAAGCCCGATGGCATCGACTTTTTCCGTGCGCGCCACGTCGAGGATTTTGGCGCAAGGCACCATCACGCCGAGATCGATGATCTCGTAATTGTTGCAAGCGAGCACGACGCCGACAATGTTCTTGCCGATATCATGCACGTCGCCCTTGACGGTGGCCATCAGGATCTTGCCGGCATTCTTGCGCTCAGCGCCGCCGTTCCTGCGCTTTTCCTCTTCCATGTAAGGCATCAGATAGGCGACGGCCTGTTACATCACGCGGGCGGACTTCACCACTTGCGGCAGGAACATTTTGCCCGAACCGAAGAGATCGCCGACGACATTCATGCCCGCCATCAGCGGGCCTTCGATCACATCGAGCGGCCGCGTGGATTTGGCCCGCGCCTCCTCCGTATCGGCGTCGATATATTCGGTGATGCCGTTGACCAGCGCATGTTCGAGCCGCTTCTCGACAGGCTCCGTCCGCCAGACGAGATCCTACTCGGCCCTCTCCGTGCCTTGGCCTTTGAAGCGCTCGGCCAGAGCCAGCAGGCGTTCCGTGCCGTCGGGGCGGCGGTTGAGGACGACGTCCTCGCAGGCCTCGCGCAGCTCCGGATCGATATCTTCATAGACCGAAAGCTGGCCAGCATTCACGATGCCCATATCCATGCCGGCCGAGATGGCATGATAGAGAAAGACCGAGTGCATGGCCTGACGGACCATTTCATTGCCGCGAAACGAAAAGGAGAGGTTCGAGACACCGCCTGAAATATGCACCAGCGGAAAGCGCCTGCGGATCTCGCGCGTGGCCTCGATGAAATCGACGCCGTAATTATTATGTTCTTCGATGCCGGTCGCGACGGCGAAAATATTCGGATCGAAGATGATGTCTTCCGCTGGAAAGCCGACTGTCTCGGTCAGGATCTTATAAGCGCGAGAACAGATCTCGATCTTGCGCGCGCACGTATCCGCTTGGCCCTGTTCGTCGAAGGCCATCACGACGACAGCCGCGCCATAGCGGCGCACGAGTTTCGCGACTTCGATGAACTTCTCTTCGCCTTCCTTCATGGATATAGAATTAACGATCGGCTTGCCCTGAATGCATTTGAGGCCGGACTCGATCACTTGGAATTTCGACGAATCGACCATTACCGGTACGCGTGCGATGTCGGGTTCCGCTGCGACGAGATTGAGAAAGGTGACCATGGCCTGTTCGGAATCGAGCAGGCCCTCATCCATATTGATGTCGATGACCTGCGCGCCCGCCACGACCTGATCGCGCGCGACATCGAGCGCGGCTGAAAAATCGCCTTCCTTGATGAGCTTGCGGAATTTGGCCGAACCCGTAACATTGGTGCGCTCGCCAACATTGACGAAGCGGATTTCCTTCGTTAGCGCGAATGGCTCGAGGCCGGAAAGACGCAGGAGCGGCGCGATCTCCGGGATCTTGCGTGGTGCTAGGCCCGCGACACGCTTGGCGATGGCATGAATATGCGGCGGCGTTGTGCCGCAACAGCCACCGACGATGTTCACGAGACCCGATTCAGCGAATTCGCCGACGAGCGAAGCCATGTATTCGGGGCTCTCGTCATAGAGGCCGAATTCGTTCGGCAGGCCGGCATTGGGATAGGCGCAGACGAATGTGTCGGCAATGCGCGAAATCTCGGCGAGATGCGCGCGCATTTCGCGTGCGCCAAGCGCGCAATTCAAGCCAATGGTGAAAGGCTTGGCGTGGCGCAGTGAATTCCAGAAGGCCGTCGGCGTCTGGCCGGACAAAGTACGGCCGGACAAATCCGTGATCGTTCCGGAGATCATGACCGGCAGTGTCTTGCCCATATCATCGAAGACTTGGTCGATGCCGACAAGCGCCGCCTTGGCGTTCAATGTGTCGAAGATGGTTTCGACGATCAGAATATCGACGCCGCCGTCGATCAGAGCGCGCGCGGCCTCGGCATAGGCATCGCGCAATTCGTCGAAACTGACGACGCGAAAGCCCGGATTATTGACGTCGGGCGAGATCGACGCGGTACGGTTCGTCGGCCCGAGCGCGCCTGCCACGAAATGACGGCGGCCATGTTTGGCTTCGGACTCGCGCGCGGCTTCGCAGGCGAGCCGTGCCGCCTCGAAGTTGAGTTCGGGCACAAGCTCTTCCATGCCATAATCAGCCTGTGCGATCCGCGTCGATGAAAACGTATTGGTCGCGATAATGTCGGCGCCCGCATCGCAATAGGCGAGATGGATGGCGCGGATCGCATGCGGCTGCGTCAGTACCAGAAGATCGTTGTTGCCGCGCAGATCGCGCGGCCAATCGGCGAAACGCTCGGCGCGGAAATCGGCTTCGGTGAACTTATGCTGCTGAATCATCGTGCCCATGGCGCCGTCGAGCACCAGGATTTTTTCGCGCGCGGCGGCGCGCAGGGCGGCGAATGTGTCGGACTCTTTCATGTCAGGCGGCTTTCTGTTCGGATTTTGGCCTGAGCCCCAAGAGATGGCAGACGGCATAGACGAGATCGGCGCGGTTCATCGTGTAGAAATGAAAATCGCGGATGCCATGATCGACGAGATCGAGCACCTGCTCGGCCGTGACGGTCGCGGCGATCAGGCGGCGCGTCGTCACGTCATCTTCAAGGCCTTCGAAGCGATCGACGAGCCATTGCGGAATGGAGTCGCCCGCTTTCTTCGCGAAACCGGCGGTGAGATTGAAATTCTGCACCGGCACGATGCCGGGCACGATCGGAATATGGATTCCCTTCGCACGCACCTTGTCAAGATAGCGCAGGTAGACATCGTTTTCGAAGAAGAATTGGGTGATGGCGCGTGTCGCGCCCGCGTCGATCTTGGCTTTCAAGACATCTATATCGGCATCGACCGACGTGCTTTCGGGATGGCGCTCCGGATAGGCCGAGACCGAAATCTCGAAATCGCCGATGCGGCGAATGCCGGCGACAAGCTCGGTCGATGTTTTATAGCCTTGTGGATGCGGTACCCATCCGTTGCCGTCCTGGCAATCTCCACGCAACGCGACGATATGGCGGACGCCTATGTCCCAATAATCGCGCACGACGGCGTCGACTTCGTCGCGGCTGGCTGCGACGCAGGTCAGATGCGCGGCGGGCTTGATCGATGTTTCCCTGAGGATCCGTGCGACGGTCGCATGGGTGCGTTCGCGCGTCGAGCCGCCCGCGCCATAAGTCACCGAGACGAAGCTGGGCCCAAGCGGCGTCAGGCGCTTGATCGAATCCCACAGTGTCTTTTCCATCTCTTCCGTCTTCGGCGGGAAGAATTCGAAGGAGACGCAAATATCGGAACAATGGGTGCGGCTCGCCCGCGGCGGGGCGCTCTCAAGTGGACTCTGGGGCAGGGGTTCAAGCATGGTCAGGCAACCTCCTGCGCCATTACGGGCGGCGCATCCGAGATGAAGCGGCGATCGTGGCCGAGCCACAAAGACACGGTGAGCTTGTGGGTCTCGCGCGTGTCCGGCACGAGATCGCGGGTGATGAGCACGTCGAGACCCGCATCGCTCATCATGCCGGTGATCTCCTCATGGGCGAAGCCGAGGCGGCGATGGGCATGCGCCTCGCGCAAGGTCTCCTCATTGTGGGGCGCGAAATCGACGATCACGAGCCGACCTCCAGGCCGCAGGGCCCGCGCCGCCTCGCGGATCGCACGCGACGGATCGTCGAGATAATGCAGAACCTGATGCAGGATCACGAGATCGTAGGAATTGCGTTCGACGGGCAGGGCATAGAGATCGCCTTGCCGCAATTGCGTATTGCGCAATCCGCTGCGTTCGATTCTGGCTCGCGCGAGCGAGAGCATTTGCGGCGATTGATCTATGCCAACCGCGCGGGCGGCCAATGGAGCCAGCAGTTCCAGCATGCGGCCGGTGCCGGTGCCGAGATCGAGCAGGGAATCGACGGGCACAGCGCCTATGGTCTCGCGAATGGCCGCCTCGACATGTTCTTCGGCGACATGCATGGCGCGGAGCTCATCCCAATTGGCGGCTTGCGCCGCGAAATAACGCGCCGCCTGTTCGGCCCGCGCATGACGGACCTCTTGCAGGCGCGCCCGATCGGCCGCCAGAACCGGATCGTCGCCTTTGAAACGCGCGAGGATATCGCGCACGAGCGAAGCACCCGCGCCGCCATGCGGGACGTGAAAAAAGGCCCAGGCGCCTTCGCGATGGCGTTCGACGAGCCGCGCTTCGACGAGAAGCTTCAAATGGCGAGAGACACGCGGCTGCGACTGGCCCAGGATGGTGACGAGCTCCGACACCGTGAGCTCGACCTCAGACAAAAGTGCGACAAGACGCAAGCGCGTCGCCTCACCAGCGGCGGCCAGCGCGTTCAGCACAATGTCGAAAGGGGCGCCTTCACTCTGGGGCATGAGTCATCCGTGTCTTGCTATCGACTAAACATATAAAGATATCTTTATATGTAAAGAGGCTTCGATAAAAAAGACCTTTAACCCGGTTTTTCACCCTGCGTTCAAGCTCTTTGAGTCATCACCCTGCGGCCGGCTGATTTCGCGGCCGGTGTTTGACTTGTCACGAGGCCCGGTTAGACAGGTTCCCCCAGTCTCCGGTTTTAGGAGGTTCGTTATGAAAATGGCTTCGCTATTGAGCTGCGCGCTCGTTCTTTCCATGAGCGCGGCGTCCATCGCCTTGGCTCAAACCCCGCCTGCTACCGGCGCCGCGCCCGCCACCAGCGCCGCGGCCACGACGTCCGACGATGCGAAAAAGGCCAAGTCCAAGGAATGTTCGGCCGAAGCGGACGCCAAGGGTCTGAAAGGCAAAGCGCGCAAGAAATTCCGCTCGCATTGCAAGCACGCGAAATAAGAAGCTTAGCTCGCGCCCGAGGATGTCTTTTTGGATCAAGGCATGGAAGCTGAAAAAGCGTCCATGCCTTGACTATGGGGCGCGGCGACCGAGGATTTGACATGTCGGGACCGCGGTAGCGGGTGTCTCGTCTTCCACGCCAAAAGGTTCGATATGAAAATCTGTTCGCTGTTGATCTGTGTCACGATTCTCTCTTTAAGCGCGTCCCCTTTCGCTCTGGCGGAAACCGGAGACGCCGGCAAGCCGGCCAAATTGTCGAATGCGGAAATAGCCGCGAGAGACAAGAAATGTTCCGTTGAAGCAGACGCCAAAGGCCTGTTTAAAAGTCTTGGAAAAGGGGAAGAGCGCAGGAAGTTTCGCGAAGAGTGCAAGAAAAGAAATTGAACTTTGACCGTCAGGCGACGGGACATTTTCACTTCGGCATAACGGCATAAAGCGCAAATGTTCCCCGAGCGCGCGCAAGCAGATTGAGATCGATGCAAAGACGAATTTTCATCGATCTCTCTGATCTCATCGTTTATGCGGCGAATTTCGACAATATCTCCGGCATTCAACGCATCGAGATCGAGCTCATCAAACTCATTCTCGATCAATATGGCTCGATCGGGATCATCAATGCTTTCGAGCCCAATTCGGCGAGATTGAAAGCGCTCATCGAGCAATCTCTCGGCGAGGAGAGTGTGCTCCTTTCAAAATTGAATGAGGCCTTTTCCTATTGCAACGCGGGGCCAAAGCATCGGAGCCATAAATCGCCCGGCATGTTTTTCAAAATGTTGGCCCGGGATATATCGCGGCTCTTCGGTGCGAGACTGCCGAAACTCAAGCCCGGCGATATCGTCCTTGTGCCCGGCGGATTCAGCTTCGACCGCTCCCTTGTGAGTTTTCACGAGCGGCTTGCCGCGAAGGGTGTGCGCCTCGTGTTTTTCTTGCAAGATGTCTTGCCGGTCACGCGGGCCGAGTTCTTATCCGGCAAGGGCGACGTCTTCGCTTTGAATTTCCCAATTCCGGCCAAAATCATCACGACCACGCATTTCACGGTGGAGGATTTTCGCCGCGCCTATCAGATCGTGATGAACGCGCCATGCCGCGCGGCGCTGGAGGTCATAGGTCTCGTTCATCAATTTCCCGGCGTGCCGCGCAATGCAAAGCCGGATAAGCCGTCGCAGCGCCTGACCGATCTATTGCAGCGCCGGCCTTTCGTGCTCTGCGTCGGGACGGTCGAAATCCGCAAGAACCACCTCAGGCTTTTGGAAGCCTGGCGCGCGTTGAAAGCGGAGTTCGGCGAGGCATTGCCTATGCTCGTCGTCGCCGGACGCCGGGGCTGGAAGGCCGAAGCGGCGCTCGCCTTTCTCGACCACGCGGCTGAAAACAACGATTCCGTTTGTCTGGTCGAAAAGCCTTCCGATGACGAGCTGAAATGGCTTTATGCCTCATGCACTTTTTCGGTGCTGCCGAGCCTCTTTGAAGGGTGGGGGCTTCCGGTCGGCGAAAGCCTGTGGTTCGGCAAGGCCTGTGCGGCTTCGAAGGCAACGTCCATTCCGGAAGTTGGCCGTGACCTTTGCGTCTACTTCGATCCCGACTCTGTTGAAGAGATGAAAGCGGCGATCCGGCAATTGCTCGATCCCAGCATCCGTAAGAGTTACGAGAATAAAATCCGCGCCGCTGATTTGCGGACCTGGGCCGATGTCGCCCGCGATTTGATCGCGGCGCTTTTGAAAATGGCCGAGGAACGGAAGAGTTAGAGCAACCGCCTTTCAAGTGCGTCATGGCCGGGCTTGTCCCACGGCCATCCAGGCATGATGGAGTGTCGCGCATGACGGCTTCGGAGGATTCTACTGAACGTTCGCCGCTCTAATTTTCTGTCTTCCCCTCATGCGCCAGAGCCTGCTTCACGAAATCGCCGCCCTTGGCTTTGTAGAAATCGATGCCGGACGGCGTGAAGCGATAGCGGCCTTGCTCTTCCCGGAGCCAGCCTTGCCGTTTAAGCTCGTCGCACAGCGCCTTCACTGCCGGCCAGTGCGGCAGGACCGATCCGGACAGCGCGACTTCATCGAACAGCAAGCGCCATTGCTTGGGCATCAGAGGCGGCCTCGATCTTCATGGCTATCAAACCAAAGACTATAGGCAAGAAAGCACAAGGTGCCAAAGTGCAGGTTGCGAAATTGCAAGTTGTGAAGGCAATTGCCGAAGAGCCTGCGACTCTGCCCGATCTTGTGCGGACAAATCTCGACGTGATCTTCGTCGGGATCAATCCCTCGACCTATTCGGTTCAGCAAGGCCATTATTTCGCGCGCAAGACCAATCGCTTCTGGCCGGCCTTTTCGCAATCTTCGATCAGCCTCGCAGCCCGAAAAGCGCTTGGCGTCGAGCGCCTGCTGCCGGAGCACGACACGCTTTTGCCCGATTACGGCTTCGGTTTCACCGATGCGGTAAAGCGAGCAAGCCCCCGGGCGACCGACATCTCGCCGAAAGAATTTGCCGACGGCGTCGCGGATCTCCTGGAAAAATTCAAAGAGCTGCAGCCGAAAATCGCTTGCTTTCACGGCATCATGTCCTATCGCGCCGTGCATCGCGTCTTGACTGGATCGAAAGACGATCCGCTGCTGGGCGTGCAAGGCCTGACGATCGGCGTGACGCGGATTTTTCTCGCGCCCAATCCAAGCCCGGCCAATGCGCATTTCACGCCGGCCGATCAAGTTGCTTGGTATGACAAGCTGGCCGAGGCGTTGCGCGCGTGAATTGCTTCCCCTTGCATGGGAAGGATATCCTTCTCACAAGCCGAAATCCTCGCGAAAGCGATCAATCTGGTGCATCCGCTCATGCAGGATCGTTACGATTCCGATGTCGCCATTCGACAGGCGCCGCCAATATATGAAATGGTGTTCGTATCGGCAAAAATATCCGTCGATGCCGAACTCCGAAGAGACGGGTTTTGATGCCACCTTATGGGTGCCGATCATGTCGAAAGCCGCGAACAGGCCCTTGATGTAGCGATCCGCTTGTTCGGCTCCCCAGTGATCCCGCGTGTAGCGATAGATTTCGTCGAGGCGATAGGACGCTGCCTCCTGGACACACGGATGGCTGCCACCCGGTCAGTTCCGGTTTCGGGCGATTATTTCGGCCGCGGTCAGCGGCTTGTAGGACGATTCAGGCGCCGCGAAAGCATGGGTCAATTCAGCTTTCAACCGGTCGAACGCTTCCTTCTCCACCCGTTCCTTGTCACGCCGGATCAGGTCCCGGATATACTCGCTGACGTTCTCATAGGCTCCGTGTTCGCCGGTATTTGCGGCAACAAAGTCGCTGAGCACGCCGCTGAGGCGAACCGTCATCGTCGTTGTTTTGGACATGGCGTTCCTCTCTCAAAGCTGTCTGTCTTCAATATAATCAAAAATGAATACAGCGCAACCTAAGGAGGTGGTCAATTTGCTACTCTTGGCCTTGTCATGCCCAATCGTTGCGTGATTAAGGACCATCACTGCAAGCGAAGCAATCCAGGGTAACCGCTTTGACAATGACATGGATTGCTCCGTCGCTCTCCTTTCCTACAATGACCGTTTCAAAGGCTAAGCAGAATCGATGAATTTTACGCGCCGCCTCTTTTTAAAGATCACTGCGGGAGCGTCTGCGTTCATGCAGACATTCAATCATAGGGTACTGGCTGGTGCCGTTTCGGAGCAAACGCCGCCGGAACTTACGGCTCAATCAAATGCTGGCGCAACGGGCGCAAATAGCCTCGATTTGAGCGGTTCGTTCACAGAGCTTGGATTTGAAGGCTTCGTGGATATATCTCAGGAAGCTGATGCCGTGATTTATAGTTTCAAAAAATTCACAATTCGATTCATTGCGGCGCCCGATGAGCGATTTAACAAACACATCGATTTAGATTCATTCTCAATTCTGGCGGCACAAAAGATTCCTGAGGAATCGACGCGAGATTTTATTCCGATATCCCTTGCTCTGGACCTGCAAACCACCTCCCACACGCTGTCCGATATCCGATTCCAGATTCCGACGAGCACTGTGATTACGTCAAAGTACCTAATGTTTGGAGTACACGGGAACAGGACGATGCAGATCTTTGACGAACAATGGGTGCGAACAACGGGCCGAACGAGGGTCGACCGGGCGGTGTGGCCTATATCCGCGAAAGGCAACCGTTGGTTGGAAAATCCCGAAAGAGAACATCCAACCGTCCACTACAAGGTTCCAGCAGATCCGAATGACCCGTGTGCGCCGGAGAGGATACGCTAACCGTCCGCGCAATCCCTTCCCTTCAGGGGAGGGTGATCGCGAAGCGATCGTGTGGGGTAGGGCAGGGCGGCGTGGAACCTCATCCGCCTCGCATTCGCTCGGCACCTTCTCCTGCAAGGGGAGAAGGAACGCTCACCTCACCTCGAAAACTTCTTATATTTCAGCCGGTGCGGAATGAGGCTGTCCGTGCCGAGGCGGCGCTTTTTGTCTTCCTCATAATCGGCGAAATTGCCTTCGAACCATTCGACATGGCTGTCGCCTTCATAGGCGAGAATATGCGTCGCGATGCGATCCAAGAAGAAGCGGTCATGCGAGATGATGACCGCGCAACCGGCATAATCGGTCAAGGCATCTTCCAGCGCCCGCAGCGTTTCGACGTCGAGATCGTTGGTCGGTTCGTCGAGCAAGAGGAGGTTCGCACCCGACTTCAGCATCTTGGCAAGATGCACCCGGTTGCGCTCACCGCCCGAAAGCTGTCCGACCTTCTTTTGCTGATCCGAGCCCTTGAAGTTGAAGGCGCTTGTATAGGCGCGCGAATTGATTTCGCGCTTGCCCAGATAGATGATCTCATTACCGCCTGAAATCTCTTCCCAGACATTCTTCTTGCCGTCGAGCGCATCGCGCGATTGGTCGACATATCCAAGCTTCACGCTCTCGCCGACCACGATCGAGCCTTTGTCGGGCTTGTCTTGCCCGGTGATCATACGAAACAATGTGGTCTTGCCGGCGCCGTTCGGGCCGATCACGCCGACAATGCCGCCTGGTGGCAGTTTGAACGACAGGTCGTCGATCAAAAGCTTATCGGCGAAGCCTTTCGACAGATTGGTGAAATCGACGACATTATTGCCGAGCCGCTCGGCCACCGGGATGACGATCTGCGTCGCCGATGGAATGCGCTCCGCCTGTTTATCGACGAGGTCCTGGTAGCGCTGGATACGCGCCTTCGACTTGGCCTGCCGTGCTTTGGGCGAGGCGCCCATCCACTCGGCTTCCTGCTCGATCTGGCGTTGGCGCGAGGCGTCTTCGCTCTTCTCGAGCGCGAGGCGCTTGGCCTTCTGCTTCA
>JAATEW010000084.1 GCA_015655535.1 Hyphomicrobiales bacterium
GGGAACTTGTCCCACATTTCGGTTTCGATCAGGCCAGGGCAGACACAGTTCACGCGCACGGGGGCCAGATCGACGGCAAGGCCAAGCGCCAATCCTTCCACCGCGCAGGCGCCGGCCGTCACGACGGGCAAGCCCTTCATCGGTCTGTGCGCGAGCATGCCGTTGGTGATGGTGTAGGAGCCGCCGGGCGGCAGCTTGGTCGCGCCATGCTTGGCTACGGCGACCGCGCCCCAAAGCCGCGTGGTCATTCTTTCCGCCGCCTTCGCGAGATCAAGATCGGCGAGTGCACCGGGCAGGATGCCCTCCCAATCGCCAGCGGTGAACGCGATGTGATCGAACGCGCCATTGTCCTTGAAGAACTGCGCGACGTTCTTTTCGTCGCGCACGTCAATGACGTCAGCCGTTGCGCCGATGGGTTTCGCGGCCTCGGCGATCTTCTTCGCATCGCGCGAGGCGATCATGACTTTTGCGCCTTCTCTTGCCGCGCCCCGCGCCACGCCAAGCCCGATGCCGGAGCCGCCCCCGATCACCAGCACGCGTTTGTCTTTTAATGTCATCGCAGAACGCCTTTCCAAACTCGACGCGTGCTTTTTCTGCCGATGTGCTATGATGGTAAAGTAGTGATAGTATACTGGTATAATGGCTAACAGGATGACCATACCCGTCGTGAATGAAAATCTGCTGGGGGCTTATCTGAAGGATCGCCGCGCGAAATTGGATCCGACCGCCTTCGGCTTTCCGTTGGAGCGCCGGCGAACGCCGGGCCTCCGACGCGAGGAGGTGGCCCAACGCGCGAATGTCAGCGCCACATGGTACACATGGCTGGAGCAAGGACGGGGCGGTGCGCCATCCGCCGATGTGCTCGATCGCATCTCGCACGCGATGATGCTGACGGACGCTGAGCGCGAGCACTTGTTTCTACTCGGGTTGGGCCGCCCGCCCGAAGTTCGCTATCGCGCGCCCGAAGGCATCACGCCGCGTTTGCAACGCGTGCTCGACACGCTGGAATATAGTCCCGCTTTTATTCGGACGGCCACATGGGATGTGATCGCATGGAATAAAGCCGCCGCAGCGGTTTTAACCGATTACAGCACGCTTGCGGAGGGCCAACGCAATGTGCTGCGCATGATGTTCCACGACTCGCGCATCCGCGCGGCGCAGTCCAACTGGCAAAGCGTTGCGCGGTACGTCGTGGCGTCGTTCCGCGCCGACGTGGCGCGCGCCGGCGCAGCGCGGAACGTGCAATCGCTTGTCGACGAACTCTGCGCGACCAGTCCCGAATTCGCGGCGATGTGGCGTGACAACGATGTGCAGGCACATGGCGGCGGCGTGAAAGTCCTGCATCATCGCACCGCCGGGTCGCTCTCGATGGAATTTTCGGCCTTCGCGGTCGATGGCCGGCCCGATCTCAACATGGTGATTTACAATCCCGTAACACCTGAGGACGTGGACAAGATCAGAACATTACTCAAATCCCAGCCCTAACTGCGCCTATGGCGCCGGCGACTAAGGGATATAGGAACCTTCATCCTGGCTGAACCGCGTTTGATACCGCTTTGGTGCATGGCAAGCCCCCGCGCGCACCAAAGGCCGAGCTTGCCAATCGAGCCGTGTGACGGCAATCTCAGCCCAGCAAGACGTTTAGTACATGCGTGCCGGAGTATGATCATGGACCGTGGAATTGCCGATGCCGGCGAGAAGGACGAAGGAGCTCGGTCGGAGCTTCTCAACCGCCGGTCGTTTCTGCTTGGTTCCGCAGCCAGTTTCGGCGCGCTGGGGCTCGCCGGCTGCGTGTCAGACGACGATCGGCTCCGCGCCGAGGCGGCGAAGCTCTACGGGCCGGTGCCCACCGAGAAATTCCCGATCCCGGCGGTCGATCTCAGCAAGGTCGACCCAAAATATTTTCGTCAGACGGTGCGCTACGCCAGCAATGAAGCACCCGGCACGATTATCGTCGATCCCGGCAATTATTATGTTTACCGCATCGAAGGCGATGGAAACGCCACCCGCTACGGCGCCAATGTCGGCCGCTCCGGCTTCCTGTGGAGCGGTGAGGCCTATGTCGGGCGCAAGTCCGAATGGCCCATTTGGACGCCGCCCAAGGAGATGATCGCGCGTCAGCCGGAGGCGCGCCAATATGCCGGCGGCATGCCGCCAGGTCTCGAAAATCCGCTCGGCGCCCGCACGCTCCACCTCTATCAGAACGGCGTTTACACGCTCTACACGATCTACAGCACCAGCGACCCAGAGACCATCGGGAGCAACATTACGAGCGGCTGTACCGGCCTTCTCACTCAGGACATGCTCGATCTCTATCCGCGAACGCCGGTCAAGACGAAGGTGGTCGTCCTGCCGGCATAGGCAACGGCGTCAGCCCCCTGCTACCCAAATCGCCGCGCTTGCCCTAATCTGCCGCCCAACTTCCCAACCGTCACGGATGTCCCCATGGCCGCTCATGTCACGCCGCATTTCCACAATCAGCCCGGCGTCGCCCAGATCCGCGTCGGCGCCAAGGAATTCATGTGCATCGGCGCTTTGCCGCCTTTCGACCATCCGCATATCTTCATCGACATGGGCGATGAGAACGAGGCCGTCTGCCCCTATTGCTCGACGCATTATGTTTACGATGCGTCCTTGCATGGCGGCGCCGTGCCGCCGGAATGCGTTTATGTTCCCGAGGTCGAGCCGGAACATAGCTGAATTCACGCGCATCGCGCGATGACCAAGCCGCACGCGCTCGTCGCCGGTGCCGGGATCGGCGGCCTCACCGCCGCTCTATGCCTTGCACGCATCGGCTGGCGCGTCACGCTTCTCGAACGCGCGCCCTTGCTCGAAGAGGTCGGCGCGGGCCTTCAGCTCTCTCCCAATGCCAGCCGCATTCTCAAAGATCTCGGCGTGCTCGCGCGGCTCAAAGGCGCCGCGCTGACGCCCGGCGCGATCAGGATCAGGCGCGGCCGCGACGCCGCCCTCCTGGCGCTTCTGCCGCTCGACAAGGCCGAACAGACCTGGGGAGCACCTTATTGCGTTGCCTTGCGCAGCGATTTGCAACGCGCCTTGCTCGAAGCCGTCGCCGGCGTCCCGGAGATTTGCCTCGTCACCGGAACCACGGTCGCGGGCTTTGCCGCGGCGAGCGAGGGTGTCACCGTCGCCGCCAAGCAAGGCCTCATGAGCTTGCGTTTCGAAGGCACCTGCCTGATCGGCGCCGACGGCGTGCAATCCTTCGTGCGCAAGCGGCTTCTCGAACCAGCCAAAGATGCCCTGCGCTTTTCCGGCAATGAAGCCTGGCGCGCGCTTGTGCCGGCCGATCAAGTCGCACCCGACATGCTGCGCCCGGAAACCAATCTCTGGCTCGGTCCGGATGCCCATGTCGTCCATTATCCGCTGCGCGGCGGCGCAATCGTCAATCTTGCCGTGATCCTCGGCAAGGCCCGCGCGCCGAATATGCAAGCCGATGCCTGGTCGAATGCCGGCGATCCACAGATGATTGCCGCGCGCTTTTCGAAATGGCATCCGCTATTGCGTGGGCTCATCGCATCCGCGCCTGAATGGCTGATGTGGCCGCTCTTCGAACATGAGCCCTTGTCCGGCTGGACGGCGGGCCCGATCGCGCTTTTGGGCGATGCCGCGCATCCCATGTTACCGTTTTTGGCGCAAGGCGCGGCGCAGGCGATCGAAGATGCCGCCGCTTTGGCTAATGCGCTTAAAAAAAATCCCGCCGTCGATATAGCGCTTTCTACTTATGCCGCGGCAAGGCTTGCCCATACGGCGAAGGTGCAAAAAGCTTCGCACCAGCAAGGCGTGATCTACCACCTGGCCGGCCCGGCAGCCGCGGCCCGCGATCTCACGATCCGTGTGCTTGGGCCGCATCGCATGCTGGCGCGCAACGATTGGATCTACCGAAGTTCGCAACAGATTGCCAGCCAGCAAGGCTCTCGCTAGTTTTGAGTCGAGGGCGAATGATTCCGGTGCTGCCTCTGGCTGGATGAGCGAACCGAAGCGAGCTTGACGCCATGGCAGTCTTTGCCGACGAGTCGGATTTCGAAGTACCGGATCTGCGCAGCGCGCATGTCATCGTCATCGGCAATGAAAAAGGCGGGACCGGCAAATCTACTCTGTCGATCCACATCACGATCGCTTTGCTGAAGGCAGGCTTTCGCGTCGCGACGATCGATCTCGACACCCGCCAGCGCACTTTGACGCGCTTCTTCGAAAACCGCCAATCCTGGGCGCAGACGGCGCCCTGGGAGGTCGAGCTTCCCTTTCATCATGCGCTCGATCGCGGCTCCTCCGCCAATGTGCATGACAATGAAACGATGGAATTCGGCGCCTTCGCCGACGCTATCGCCTCGGTCGAACATGCCTATGAATTCGTGGTGATCGATACGCCGGCCAGCGATTCCTATCTCATGCGGCTTGCCCATTCACTGGCAGACACGCTCGTTTCGCCGGTCAATGATTCCTATATCGATGTCGATGTATTTTCCCGCGTGCATCATGACAGAAGCCGCCGCGGCGAGATCGCGCATTATGCCGATCTCGTGCTGGAAGCGCGGCGCAAGCGCCATCTGGTCGATCAAGGCATCATCGACTGGGTCCTGGTGCGCAATCGCGTCGCCTCGATCCAATCCAACAATTCGAAGCAAATCGCGATCAGCCTCGCGCGCATGTCGCCCGAATTGCAGTTCCGCCCGATGGAAGGCCTGCACGACCGGGTCATCTTTCGCGAGTTGTTTCCAATCGGCCTCACGGCGCTCGATCCGATCGAAGAAGCCTCGCGTGGCGGAACGCTGTCGCAATCGCAGCAATCGGCCCGCAAGGAGATCGAAGCGCTGGTCGCCTCTTTGCAATTACCCGAACGCAATGCCGGCATGGCGCATCTTCAAGCACGGCATGTCTGGTTCGAACGCATCTCGAATTTCTACCGCAACCTGCGAGAGGATATGTAACTTCCATCCGCCGATGGACTTCTCGGTGCCAAAATGTGAAATCCCTCTACGCATTTTCACATTCAGCCCATGCGGGGATCTATGGCAGAGGTTAAATTCCTGAATCGCTCCAGCGCCGCGCCGACCGGCGACTTCGTTGCCATTACGCGCCGCGTCGCGCCCAACAATACGGTCGTGACCGATATCATCTGCATGAAGAATGGCGCGGCGGTGAAGACCATCACCGACCGGCAATTCAGGCCCGATGCGGCGATCGAAGCAGCCCAGGACATAGCCGACGCGCATGATGTCGAAGTGATCTATATGCTCGATTTGGCGTGATTGGGCGCAAACTTTCAGCGCATCATCTTGTCTGAAAAGTCTGCAACTTTTCGGGATGATGGTTCTCTCAGCGCATCATCTCGACCCGAAAAGTCTGCAACTTTTAGGGATGATGCTCAGCTGTTCTCGTGCAATTCGACGACGGTTTTGGCGAAACGGTTGATCACGGCCGCCCAACCGTTCTCGCTGTTCATGATGGTATAAACAGCCTTCGACTCCTCGGTGAAACCGGCATGTTCGAGCCGCACATGGGTGCCGTTCGGCAGCGGCGAGAGCGTCCAGGTCAGCATCGTATCCATGCTATGGCCGAAGCCTTCGACATTGGGCGAGCCGCCGCGCATCGAATATTGCAGCCGCCAATAGGGCTGCGCATCGATCACCTCACCTTGGAACTGCCCGTCCCAATCGCCGATCGGACCGCTCTTGAAGGTGAAATGATGGCCGGTCTCGGCCTCGAAATCGCTCGGCATGAACCATTGGGCGATCAGATCCGGATCGGTCAAAGCCTGCCAAAGCACCTCGGCCGGCGGCACCAACATGCCCTCAATGACGATCGAAAGCGGTTCGCCTGCACTGTCGCTCACGCCTTATCTCCACCTAACTGGCTGCGCCGTCCAGAACCAGCACCATGCCCTGGGCGGACTTCACGAGCGCCAAGCATCGGCTATGCCATGTTTGGACGTGGCACTCTGGTCCCATTCCCAAACATAGCCAATCGAAACCGAAGTAATGGCAAAGCGCTTTTCCTTGAACACCGGCACAAGCGACACAAAGAGCGCCTTATAATCAATATTAACCTGAACTTCCGAACGGATTAACGGAAACTTCAGCGACAATCCGTAACAGTTTAATCGGAGCAAGCTGGGTTATCGGGTTGACAACGCTGACGGCCACTTTCCAAGTCCTGAAAGCCATTCGCGTCGGCCGCCGGCCAGCGGCCGGTGATGCACGCCAAGGCCGCACCCGCCAGCTTTTTGCCGACAGGAGCGGGGCGACCGCCGTCGAATTCGCCCTCGTCGCCGCGCCCATGCTTTTGACAGTCATGGCCGTGCTGCAAAGCGGGCTCTTTGTCTATTTTTCAGGTCAGCTCGACCATGCGACGCAAGCCGCGGCGCGGCAGATTTTGACGGGCAGCGTCCAAAACGCCACAACCAGCGCATCGGACTTCCGAACGAAGATCTTGTGCCCATTATTGCCGAGCGTGATGTCGTGCAGCAGCGTCATCGTCAATCTTCAGGCTTTCAGCGGCGGCAGTTATCCGAGCGGCTTTAACGCATTCGTCAATGCTTCGCAGACGGGCATCATCCTCCCGCCGCTCGACAATACGAAGACCACCTTCTGCCCTGGGACGCCCCAGCTGCCAGGCGCAGGGCAACAATTCCCGCAATATGTCTATCTTCAGGTCTACTATGCCATGCCGCTTTTCGGAAGCGTCTGGCTGCCTGTGACCACGACGACCTACAACGGCAAGACCGTGAAGCTGATCGGTTCTTCCGCGGCTTTTCGGAATGAGCCTTTCATTCAAACGTCCGGCACGTCTTACCAAACCGCCTACCCAAAATGCTCATGAGCCGATCGACATCCCATTTTCACAGGCCGTCGGCTCCGCTTGCATGGGCATCTTGCAGCTTGTCGGCCTTCGCCCGCTCGACGCGGGCAATCGCGGCCGTTGAATTCGCAATCATCCTGCCGCTCATGATCATCGTGATGCTGGGCTCCGTGGAAGTGGCGCGGCTTTTGACCTTCTCGCGGCGCGTCAATCTGGTCGCGAACACGGCGGTTCAAATGCTCAGTGAGCCGGCTGTGGCGCAAGTGCCAAGCAATGTGACCATCCCTGCTCCCAACAATGTTTCGAGCGGAAACGTGACCTATACCGACCTGCATACTGCGCAGGACTCGGCAATGGTGATTTTTCCGCAGGTTCTTTCGGATGCCGCGCAAAAGGGCATTTCCTGGACGAACGACATTAAAATCTCGATGGCAAGCGTAAGATTCGTGCCGCCGCCTTCAGGCTGCAAAAGCTCATGCAGTTATCAGGCAAATGTCGTATGGGCGTCCGGGCCGAATGCCCGCACTTGCGGCGTTCCCTTAACGGCAGCGGACGACAACGTGACACCGTCGAAGACGACGCTTCCAAAGGACCTTTTTCCTTCGCCGTCAACACCCGTGACGAACCTCTATTCGGCAGGCTCCATCGTCGTGGTGGATGTCGACTACACTTATACCCCGCTTTTCACGTCAAAGTTTTTCGGATCGATCCGCATGCAACGCTCCGCTTATCTGTCTCCGCGCTATGTGCAGCTCGTCCTGTATGATTCGACGCAGGCGGGCGATGATAAAATCGGGAAAATGTGCTCGACCTTCTAAAGGGCTAAGCAACAGCCAATGACCAATGAGGACCGTTCCATGTCGCAGTTTGGAGGCCTGTTCAACATCCGCAAATTCGCGGCGGACCAGCGCGCCAATGTGGCAATGATCTTTGCGCTTTCAGCGCTTGTTCTGGTCGGCCTGACCGGGATGGGTGTCGATTACTACAAAGCGCTCTCGACAAAATCGCAGCTCGATCTCGCGGCCGATGCCGCATCGATCGAGGCCATCACGACAGTGAGCAGTTATATCAAAGCCAATCCAACCACGGATGTGACCACTGCTTTCAACACCATTAAGCCTACAGCGATTTCTCAAGGCCAGAATGCTTTCATCGTCAATGCGGGCAAGGCCTATACGCGCACGATGACGACGGCGCCGACACCGGATGTGACGCTGGGCTCCGACAAGCAAACGGTTTCGGCTTCGATAAACTACACCGCCGCTTCGCCCAACGCCTTCGGACCGCTTTTCAGCGTCAAGAAGATCAATATGTCAGGAACTTCGTCCGCGAGCCTGACGCTGCCCAAATATCTCGATTTCTATATGCTGCTCGATATGTCGGGCTCGATGGGCTTTCCCTCGACGTCCACCGGACAAACGCAGCTTACGGGCCTCAACCACGACAATAACGACGTCATCAAAACCGGTCGCGCGTTTGCTTGTCATTTTCCCGGCAATGCTTGTTCTACGAAAACTAAGAACGGCGGCAGCGCCTCAGCCCCTTGCACCGGCTACAACCTCGCCGCGACAAACGTCATTCAATTGCGCGCCGCCGCCGTCGGCGAAGCCATCAAGGACTTGATCACCAATGCCAAGCTGACGATGCAGAATACGGGACTTACCAAGCAGTTCCGCCTCGGCATTTATCCGTACATCAAAACCATGGATGTCTTCTACGCGCTCTCAACCGACCTCGACGGGGCGAGCACGGCGATTTCCAACTTGGGAGGAGGAAATGGCCAGGGCCTGAGCAATTTGTTGGATACGGGAGTCCCAACCCAGGGCCAGACGTGTACGACGAACAAAGGCGTGAAGACATGCACCCCCGGCTATGGCAGCGGCGGCACGGATACGAATGTTGCTCTCAACGGACTCACGGTAAACAATACACATACTGTCAACGGTATAATCGACGAAATTCAAGTTACAGGCAATGGATCAAGCTCAACCTCGCCGCAAGCCTTTGTGTTTCTCGTGACTGATGGCGCCCAAAACCCCCAATCCTATAATAACGGCTTTCAGGGCTCCAACGTGCCTTATAATCTCGATCCGAATTGGTGCACGGCTGTCAAGAAGAACGCTTATATCGCTGTTCTCTACATTCCCTACGAACCGATCAATCCGCCAAGCACCGCCTATAACAACGAAGACAATAATGTGAACGCCATCATTCCAAACATTCCAAACACGCTTCAACAATGCGCGTCGAACGGATTTTATTTTACCGCCACCACGCCAGACCAGATCAACAGCACAATGGTTCAGATGTTCTATCAAGCCGTTGACCAAGTCGCGCATCTCACGCATTGAGCATGGCGTCAGAGGCTCAGATCATATTGATTGGCGAGTGGAAAGAGCACGCGTTTCACCGCCGCCTCGACCTTCACGTCGGTTGTCTTTTCAAGCCGCAATTTGCGGATCGTCCAGGTCATGTCGAGCCCCGGCTCATCGATCCGATAGACTTCAAGGGAGGCCGCGAGCACGCCTTCGGCCCTGAGGCCCGCGATGATCATCGCGGCCAATTCATCGGCGGATTTGCTCTCTTTCGCCATGATCTCACTCCAAGCCGGCACTCCGGTCAATCAGCATAACCCGCGCCAAAAGCCTCTGCATTTGTCTTCGGCGTTGCGTCCATACGCCCGGCACGATATGCGACAGGCCATGTTTTCAAGCGGAATGCCCGCTTCGCCGGTATCGGCGCAACCAAGGACATGACCATGGCAGACAAGAGCACAGGCCCATCGGCGGAGGAGGAACAGCTCATCGCCGATGCGCAGCAGAAATTCGGCAGCTTCTTTCGCTGGGTGAGTTTTCTAAACGACATGATCAAAAAAGACATCGGGCCGGACTATGGCCTCATCGTCAATAATCCGGAAGTGAACGTCGCCGAGCAAAAGGTGAGCGGCACGCTCGATGTGTCGCGCCGCTTCAAGGAGCCGATGTCGATCCCTTTCGCGATCCAGGGCGAGACGATCAGCTTTCAGCATCTCAAGTTCGAACGCGAGAACAAGGCGACTGGGCAGAAGTCGAGCACATTCCATCTGTCGACGGTGGACGACGCCAATCGCATTCTCGGCGACGTCATCCAGGACTATATCGGCTGAGCTTTGCGGAAACCTCCAAGGCACAAATATTGCTTTCCAGCGGCTTGAGGCAATTTTGACGCGTGATCCCTGCGCTGCGCATCGCTTAGGGACGCGCGCTTTCTTGGAGATCAGCCATGCTCCCGCAAGTCGTCCTGGTCGACGGAGTGCCGAAATGCGTGATACGTCCGACCGATAAGAAGGATCTCGATCGCTTCGTCCGCAACGGCAAAAAATGGCTTCAGGCCGGCAATGAAGAGGCCAAATGCACCTACCGGCAGGCCGATGATGCAGAGAGCGCGATATGGAAGAACGCCTTCGCGCTGCATAAGGCCTGGGGCGGCGCCGACGAAACCTTTTTCGGCATCCCGCTAGGCTTGCCGGCTGAGGCGCCACCGGCCGCGGCGCCTTCCGAGCCGGGTGCGTGATTCAAGCCGTCATTGCGAGCCATGGGGCGTTGCGTAGCGACGCCCGTCGCAAGCAATGGGCTATGGCGAAGCAATCCAGAGCAATCGCCTAGACGATCGCATGGATTGCTTCGTCGCTTCGCCTCCTCGCAATGACGGCTGATTGACCGAGCCCAGACTGACATTCAGTCCTTCGGAAAGGCGAGGCCCATTTCGCGATAGCGTTCTGGATCGTCAGACCAGTTCTCGCGCACTTTCACGAAGAGAAAGAGATGCACTTTCTGCTCGGCCGCGGCGGCGATCTCCTTGCGCGCGGCTGTGCCGATCGCCTTGATCGTGCGGCCGCCCTCGCCGATGACGATTTTCTTATGCCCTTCGCGCATCACATAGATCGTCTGCTCGATCCGCGCAGACCCATCCGGCTGATCCGTCCATTGCTCCGTGACCACCGTCGATTGATAGGGCAATTCATCGTGCAGCCGCTCGAAGATTTTTTCGCGCGTGATCTCGGCGGCGAGCGCGCGCAGCGGCGCATCCGAGACCTGGTCTTCCGGATAGAGCCAAGGACCCGGCGGCATACGCGCCGCCAGATGCGCTTTCAGCAAAGGCACGCCATGGCCTTTCAATGCCGAGATCATGAAGGTCTCGGCGAAGGGCAGTTTTTTGTTGAGGAGATCCGCCAAGGCCAAGAGGCGCGGCGGCTCGATCGTATCGATCTTGTTCAGGACGAGAATTTTCGCGCCGCGAATCTGCGGCAGCCGTTCAAGAATAGCATCGACTTCCGCATCGGCGCCTTTGCGGGAATCGACGAGCAGCGCCGCCGCATCCGCGTCTTCGGCACCACCCCAGGCCGATGTCACCATGGCCCGATCGAGCCGGCGCTTCGGCGCGAAAATGCCGGGCGTATCGACGAAGATGATCTGCGTCTCGCCCTCAAGCGCGATGCCGCGCACCAAGGCCCGCGTCGTCTGCACTTTGCGCGACACGATGGACACTTTGGTGCCGACAAGCTGATTGATGAGGGTCGATTTGCCGGCGTTCGGCGCCCCGATCAGCGCCACGAAACCGCACCGCGTATATAGTTCGGAAATCGTCTCGGCCGCCGGCTCGCCGCCGGTCATGCCGCACCCGTGTTTTCGCTGCTGCCGATGCCCTCGCGCGCGATAAAAATCTCGGCCGCCGATTGCTCGGCCCGCCGCTTCGAAAAGCCCTTGGCCTCAGCCGGTTCATAGCCGGTCACGACCACGGCAATGGTGAATTCGGGCGCGTGATCCGGCCCTGTGCGGTCTTGTTCGCGATAGACAGGCGGCGCCAGGCCGCGCGCTTGCGCCCATTCCTGCAAAGCGGTTTTAGGATCGCGCAGCGGCCTTCGCGGCGAGCGCATGCGTGCCTCGAAGGCCTGTGTCACAACGCGTTTGGCGGCCTCAAATCCCGCATCGAGAAAGACGGCGCCGATGATCGACTCGCAAATATCGCCGAGGATCGCGGTCTTGGCAGCGCCTGTCTGCTTCTCGCTTTCACCAAGGCGTACAAACGTCGCGACGCCCCATTCGAGCGCGACCTCGGCGCAGCTCTCCTTGCGCACGAGATCGGCGAGGCGGCGCGAGAGTTCGCCTTCTTCCGCGTCGGGAAAGGCAGCGTAAAGCATATCGGCGACGACAAGGCCGAGCACCCGGTCGCCGAGAAATTCGAGCCTCTGGTAGGTTTCGCTCCGCGCCGCATTGGCGGCGCTGACATGGGTCAACGCCAAGCCGATCAGATGCGCATTTGCAAAGCTATGCCCAATCCGCGCTTCGAGCGGGCCTATGTCTTGCTGTTTCGGCCGCTGCATTATTTCACGGGCTGGAACATTCTATTCCAGCGCAAATCCCAGGGCCATTTCCAGAAGGCCCAGGCAGGTTGGCCGTCGCCTATGGAGAAGAAGGTGACTTCGGCACGGCCGACCAGGTTTTCAAAGGGCACATAGCCGACGCCGCCTTGATCCGGCGGGACGCGGCTATCCGTCGAATTGTCGCGATTGTCGCCCATCATGAAATAATGATCCGGCGGCACCTCGAAGACGCCCGTGTTGTCGTTGAAGCCATTGTCGCCCTGGATCTCGATGACCGTATGCGAGACTCCGCCCGGCAAGGTCTCCTTATAGGTCGCGACTTCGGTTTCGCGGCCGTAGAAATCCTCGGTCGTCACTTTCGCAATCGGCTCGCGCGGAACGATCTCGCCATTGATGTAGAGCGGGCCTTGCCTAACCTGGATCTTGTCGCCGGGCAGGCCGATGACGCGCTTGATGTAATCGGTCTGGCCGTCGCGCGGCAGTTTGAACACGACGACGTCGCCGCGCTTCGGCGGCGATCCGAAAATCCGGCCCTTGAAGAGATCCGGGCTGAAGGGGATCGAATGGTTCGAATAGCCATAGGCATATTTCGAGACGAAGAGATAATCGCCGACAA
>JAATEW010000397.1 GCA_015655535.1 Hyphomicrobiales bacterium
CGGCGCGCACCGCTGCTTTATCCAAGTCGAGGCACGCATTTCCGCGTCAATGCCTATCGAGGTCAAGAGAACGTGCTTAAAATTCTTCCGGTGATCATGTGCGGCGGGACGGGAACCAGGGTTTGGCCCGAGTCGCGCGAAAGCCTGCCCAAGCAATTCATTCCGCTTATTGGCAGCAGCTCCACCTTTCAGATGAGCGTCGAAAATCTCGCCGACCCGGTGTTCGAAACGCCAATCGTGATTTCCAATCGCGATTACCGCTTTCTCGCGGCCGAGCAATTGCAACTCATCGGCCGGTCAGCGCAAATCATTCTCGAGCCCGTGCGCCGCGATTCAGGTCCGGCTGTCGCCGTCGCGGCGGAACTCGCGGCGCGGATCAATCCCGATACGATCGTCGCCGTTCTGGCCGCCGACCATGTGGTGCAGGACCGCGCCGGCTTTGTGGCCTTGTGCAAGGAAGCGGCGACCGCAGCCGCCGCGGGCTTCATCGTGACGCTCGGGATCAAGCCGCGCGAGGCGGCGACGGGCTATGGCTATATCAAAACCGGCAAGCCGCTTTTCACTGAAGGCAGCGTGTTGAAGGTCGAAGGCTTTGTCGAAAAGCCCGACGCGGCCACGGCGAAACGCTATGTCGAAGACAATTATCTTTGGAACTCCGGCAATTTCTTTTTCCGCGCCGATGTCATGCAGGCCGAACTGCGGCATTACGAGCCGCGGATGATCGAGGCCGCCGCCGAGGCGGTCGACAAGGCGCAAAGGGATCTCGATTTCACGGTTCTCGACCTGGGCGCCTTCGCCCAGGCGACGCAGAAGTCGATCGATTACGCGGTCATGGAACATACGGATAAGGCCGCCGTCATCCCGGCCGATATCGGATGGTCGGATGTCGGCACATGGTCTGCCGTTTGGGAGCTTTCGGAACGCAATGAAATCGGCAATTCGATCCGCGGCCGCGGCGTCGTCATGAACGCGAACAATGTGCATATTCGCTCCGAAGAGCTTCTGACGACGGTCCTCGGCGTCGATAATATCATCGTGGTGACGACGCAGGATGCCGTGCTTGTGCTCGACAAGAGCCGCGCCAATGAGGTCAAACAGCTTGTCGACAAGCTGAAATGCGAGAATCGCCGCGAGGTTTTGGAGCATAAGCGCTCCTATCGGCCGTGGGGCTATTATCAATCCGTCGATGAAGGCGCGCGCTATCAGGTCAAGCGGATCGTCGTGAAGCCCGGCGAGCGCCTATCGCTGCAAAAGCATTTCCATCGCGCCGAACATTGGATCGTCGTCAAGGGCATCGCCGAGGTGACCCGCAACAACGAGTTGCATCTCGTGCATGAGAATGAATCGATCTATCTGCCGATCGGCTCGACCCATCGCATGGCCAACCCGGGCAAGATCGATCTCGAACTCATCGAGGTCCAGACAGGCTCTTACCTCGGCGAAGACGATATCATCCGCATCGAGGATGTTTACAACCGGGGTTGAATGAGGGGCGGGACCGACGGCCCCTCGGATCCTGTGATGATGAGGTCATGGCCTCAATAGGCGTTGCGATAGGCCTTTTTCGACATGACGGTCAGCCAGAGAATCTGGATGTCGAAGAGCAAAGACCAATTGTCGATATAATAAAGGTCATAGGCAATTCTCTGCCGGATTTTTTCATCCGTGAAGGCGCCGCGAAATCCATTGACCTGCGCCCATCCCGTGATGCCGGGCTTGACATTGTGGCGTCTGGCGTAAAGCCCGATGAAGGGCTCGAAGAGCTGGTCATGCGCCATCGCGTGGGGACGCGGACCCACCAAAGACATTTCACCGCGCAGCACATTTAACAATTGCGGCAGCTCATCGATATTGAAGCGGCGCATGAAATGGCCGAGGCGCGTCACGCGGCAATCGTTTTGCGTCGCCTGTTTCACATTGACGCCGTCTTCGAGCGTGGTCATAGAGCGAAATTTGAAGATGCGGAACGGCTCCTGATTGAAGCCGTAGCGGCGCTGCCGGAAAATCACCGGGCCGGGACTGTCGCATTTGATGGCGATCGCGACCGCCAGGAAAAACGGCAGGAGAGCGAGGCATGCCATGCCAGCCAGCGTGACATCGAGGGCGCGTTTGACGAATACTTCCGCCGGCGACAGCGGGCGGTGGACGAGATTGAGACTGACCATCGGCCCGATCTTGCACACTTGCGCGTCCATGAAGCGATCGAGCACGCGCTCCGGGCCGAGGTGAATCGAGGCCGGTATGCGCAAGAAGGCATTGATACATTCGTCGATCGTTTCCTTGTGCGACCAAGGCACCAGGATGAAAATATCGTCGGGCCGCAAAATGCGCGCATAGGCGCTTGCCAGCGCCAGATCCTCTTTCAAATGCGCCGGGCCCCGCAGGACCGACGCGGCGCTGACATGCATGCCGAGGCGCCAAGGTTCGTAATCCGTCGAGAATTGCGTGACCTCGTCTTCAAAGCCGACGAGCAGCACGCGCCTTGTCGCGATGCTGCCCGTTTCGGCGCGCCAGCGCACCCATTTGACGAGCAGCATGCGGGCGAGCATGACGTGAAAAAGACCGGCGCCATAAAAGACGGCGGCTTGAAAAACGGAAAAATTGACCGCTGTCCGCGTCCAGAAACCGATCGCGAAGACGCATAGAAACGCGATGTTCCAGGGCAGGAAAATGCGTTGCGCGCAGTCCTTATAGGCCAGGTAATGCACGATTTTATATTCGCTTCGCATCATATTCGAGGCGAGGAAGAATATGGTGACGATCAATGTCAGAGGCAGGCTGGATTGCGGCGCGCCTGCCTCGATATCCAATGAACATAAAAATCGGGTCGCCGCCGCGGCGAGGCTGATCGCACCGAGATCGCTCAAGACGGCAAGCAGTGCGAACCCGCCGCGGATCAAGCCCGTGTTGATCCGGGGATTGAGTGCCCAGCCGAGACGCGGCAGCGGCCCGAAGCCCTGACGAGACGAAAAGCCCATCGTTTGGTGACGGCTGGACAAGCGTAGGTCTCAATTTGAAACAGAGGTGTCGCAAAAGAAGCGTTTGCCGGGGCGATTCGCTCCTCTTGGGGAGGTGGAGCAACCCGCGTGCCCATGTAACTTTATTACGGCGACGGCTTTCATAGTAAAGATTTGCTTAATCTCTCTTTGGTAGTTTCCGCCAAACAGCCGATAGGCGCGGCACTTGTAGGCGCGGCACTTGCGGCGTCGCCGTCACGGCGCAAAACGCACGCCTATGCCTCCATTTGCCTTTGACGGCGGCGCGCAGTTCGGAGCGGACATGCGGCCTTGAAGATCACGCGTTGAACTGAGTCTAGCTCGCTCAAGGACCATGCGTCCTTTCCAGGGTAAGCGCATGGCGAATAGCTGCATCGATATGGACTTCGGTCGAATAGACCTTGAGCGTCTGATTCCGGATAGCGGAGGGATAAAGGCGTTTCGCCAGAGACGCCTCGAACGATCGCGCAGGTCCTGGATTTACATCGCTTCCGCTGGGTTTTTCTGCCTCGGCATTTTGAGCGTCGTTATTGCCATTCGAGAGGACAGATTTATCGCCAAGGCGATCATCCTCGCAGCCGACGCAGTGCCAACCCATCCTGTCGCGTCGTCATTTTCCTCAAAAGTGCCGGAGCCGATCCTGCGTAAAGTCGTCGAGGTGGAGGGCCTCGCCGACGATCCGGAATTTGTCGCCTGGCAATGGAATTGGATCGCGCGCGCCGGACTTGTTTTTGGATGGAACAATTTCGCCGCCGGCCGCGATACCGATCTGGGCCATGCCGTAGCGTCTTTGGAACGTGCCGTCAGTTTGAAGCCGGTGCCGCAAGAGGGTCGGCTGGAAGTTGCCGTCGCCTCGATCGAGGCTGACAAGGCCGCGCGTATCGCCGATTCCTTGGCTGAGGCTTTGGTCGAAGACCAAAAAGAACAGGCGGCTGAAAAAGCCACGCAAAGCCGGAGCGCCGCGGTCAATGCGGTCGCCGGTTTCGCGGCGCGTTTGCAGACGGCCAGACAAAGGCTGGACGATGTTCAAAGCCAGCAAGATCAAGACAGCGACGTGACCGGATCGATCGGCGGCCATGAGCATGGCGATGCCGCGGCGGCCATCGCGCAGGCGAAAGGAGATGCCGACAAAATCGCCCGCGCGCTGGCGACAGGGCAGGTCGCGAGCCTCGGCGACCTCCACTTTCCCACACCGCAGCTCGATCATCTGACGGCTCAATATGACGAACTCCGGCAGCAATTGGAAAAACGCAAATTGACCTTGGGCGACAAGCACCCGGATCTCGTTGCGCTTGAAGGTCAGCTTCATGTTTTGCAAAAGGAGATACACAGCCAATGGCAAAAAGCCGCCGATAGCGCGAACCGCAATTATCGTCTGGCGCAAGCGCGTCTGCTGGCCTTCGGCCGTGAGACGCAGGCTGAGGACAATGGGCCGGATGCCGTTCAGGCGCCCATCGAAAAACTGCGGACGGACGTGGATCTGGCACGCAGCGATTACGAACATGCCTTGCGGCTGCAAACCAAAGCGGAGAGTTCGGATGACATGCAGCCGGATTGGACCATGACGCAGGCGCAAGTGCCGCGGTCCATGACGCATGACTCGCGCGGCTTTGTTTTGGGCGCCGCGCTGGTGCTTGGCTCCATGTTCGGCGCCGGGCGCACGCTGGCAAAAGCCTGGCGCGGCAGGCCTCGCCCGCCGGCGGCCCAAGAGGCGAACAAAGAGACTGACGGCAAGAAGGCGGCAGACAACAGGAAAGAGCCGAAAGCCGCTCCTGGCTTCTTTCCCATTCCGCGCATCAGGCGCGAGTGGATCTGGGAGCGGTTGACACTGAAGCCGCCGCTCGATGCCGCCTGCCAGGAAGTCTTGGACCGGCCGCGGTCGGACTTCAGCCGGGCGATCGAACGTCTGTTCGAGCTTGAAACGGATATGGTCTCAAGCCGCATCCTGAAAGTCCTCTTCGTCTCGAAGGAAGACAAATTGGGTGCGACGACCATCGCCGTGAATTTCGCCCATGCCGCTGCGAAGGCCGGCCATCGCACCTTGTTGATCGAAGCCAACCGGCGGCGCCCCGTTTTGGCCTCATTGCTAAGCCCCAACGTCCGTGTGAACGTGATCGAGCTCGATGGAGCCAAGCGCATCATCTGCGAATTGCGTCCGAGGCTTTCGGTCATTCCGCTTTTCGACGCGGAGGCCGAAAGCCATCTCAAGACGCGGGCGCATCACCTCATCAAGGGCATAGCCGGGCATTTCGATGTTGTCATTCTCGATGGCGGCCGGTTTGTTCAAGATGACGATGAGATGATGGATATGGCGGGCGCGGTTAACCGCGTTTTTCTGCTCACGCCGCAGGGGATCGAACGCATGCCGGGCGGGAAGGCTTTTGGATCAAGGCTTTGACATGCCGGCTTTGCTTCGTTCAAGCTTCATCGAAGCGTTGCGAGTTTAACGGCTCATGCCGGATTGCAAGGCTCTAGCTCGTGGAAAGCCCCGAAAACACGGGCTGTTTTGCATCGGTTTTTTTACGATGCGGCAAGGAAATGGATTGTTGCCCCTTTGGCGATGTGAGAGAGCTACGCGCATGTTCTCTTCTATGTCTTCTCGGCGAAATATCACGATCCTCTCCGGCCTGGTCGATGGCTCATGCCGTCAAGACGATCTGACGATCCCATGCTGATCCGCCAAACTTTCCTCTATCTGCCGGCGCAATTGATCGGGCCCGCCCTGCAATTCATCGCGGCGGTGATATGGACGCATTGGCTGACGCCCGACGCCTATGGCGCATTGCTGTTCCTGATCGCGGGCCAGGAACTTATCTTCGTGATCTGCCTCTCCTGGTGGTCGCATTATACGTTGCGCTATATCGGCGCCGTCGGCGATGCCGAAGGGCAGCGACGCTATCTCGCCTCGGAAGGCTCGGTTCTCGCCATGACCTCGATCGTTCAAGCGATCCTGGCCGTGATGATCCTTGCGACTCTGTCCACCAAGGTGACGCCGGAGCTGGTCGCGGCGACCATTCTCTACACACTGACGCGCTCCGCGATCGCCCATCTGAGCGAACGCGCCCGGGCGAGCAGCCGCATCGAGCTTTATACGTTTGCGCAAACCGCGGGTCCGGCGATCGGATTCGTATTGGCTTTCGTAGCCATTGCTTTCATCGCGCCCACGGCGGAAAATGCACTGTTTGGTTTTGCCATTGGACAGACGGTTTCGCTGCTCTTTCTTGGCCGGGCGATGCGTCTTTCTTTCAGCGCCAGAACGCTCGATCGCGAAACCTTGAGCCAGGCGCTGCGTTTCGGTATCCCGCTTGTGATCGCCGGCATTGTCGGCTGGATCAGCGTGAACGGCATTCGCGTGATCATCAATGAGGTGAGCGGCGCGGAGGCCATGGGTCTTGTCTCTGTCGGCTGGAGCCTCGGGCAGCGATTGTCCGTGACGGTAGCCATGCTCGTGACGGCAGCCGCTTTCCCTCTGGCAGTCAAACATCTGCACGATGGATCGCGCGACGAATCGCTGCGGCAATTGGCGAATGCGGGCGCGCTTCTATTCGCACTTTTGCTGCCGACCTCGGTCGGCCTCGTGCTGATCGCGCCGCATCTGATCGCGCTGACGATCGCGCAACCGTTCCAGGCTGTCACCGTCGCGGTCTTGCCCATAGCGGTGATCGCCGGATCGCTCCGCAACATGCGCCTGCATTTCAGCGATCAGGCTTTTCTCTTGTTCGAGCGCACCGATCTTTCGACTTTCGTGAATGGGTTCGAAGCTGCTGCCGTGATTGCCTTGTGTCTGATCGGACTGGTATTCAATGGCATTGTCGGCGCGGCGGAAGGATGTCTCGCCGGTTCGCTTCTTGGCGTTGTCGTCGGCATGAGCCTTTCGCGTCTTCGCTTCGGTCTCATCATCCCTTGGGGCCATCTGGCCCGCATCTCGATTGCGACGGCGATCATGGCGCTCGCCGTCGTGTTGACGCCCGATCGCGACGGCGCGTCCATCCTGCCGCTCGTCCTTAAGATCGTGAACGGCGTCATTGTCTATGCGGTCACGCTGATCGTGCTTTATCCGTCGTTCAGACGCTCGTTGCGTCGTCTGAGCGTTTTTGGAGGCGCTGTGACCTGATGCGCAGTCACGCCTATCGGACGTGCCTTTTTCATCCGATGGACCCGCGCGGCACCAAGCTCGGCGGGATCGAAACCCATGTCCGTTTGATTCTATCGGCCCACCCGGGCGATTTCTCGATCCTCTTCGTCGGCGTCGATGAACGCGGCGACTGCCGTCTTGGCGAAGTGACCGAATTGACGATCGGCACCAGAAAGATCGCTTTTCTGCCGGTGATCACTATCGCCGAAGACAAGATCAATCTCGCCAGCAAGACGATCCTCGGTTCGCTCACGCTGCGTTATGCGCTCGGCGCCTTGCGCTATCTGCCGCGCATCAAAAGCCTGCTCAAGGGGAGCACGGCGTCGGCCGACCTGCAGCGCTATGAATTCGCCGTGCTGGCGAAACTGCTCGGCCTGCCCTTCGTTCTGATGATCCATAACGAGGGATCGAAGAACGATGAGATGGACAGTCTCCTCAAGCGCTATTGGTTCATTCATCTGTTGAACGAGCGCATCGCGGTGAGATTGGCCGATCATATCTTCGGCGTGAATCCGAATATCGTCGAGCGCATCACGCGGCTCTATCCGTCGGCGGCGCGGAAAATCGAAATGATGACCGTGTCCGTCGATACGCAGCGCTTCGCGGCGCAGCCTTTCGACTGCGGCGACGGCATTTTCAAGATCGTCTTTGCCGGCCGCCTCGATGCCTTCAAAGACCCGCCCTTGATGTTTACGGTCCTGCGCGACCTTCACGCGCGCCTCGA
>JAATEW010000284.1 GCA_015655535.1 Hyphomicrobiales bacterium
CCGGCGCGGCAACGAACCCTTGCCGCGCTTTGGGAGGTTGCGAACGGTTGTTCCGATTGTTCGGGTTCGGCGCAGCGAGAACTTTATGGAGCGGTGCTGGATGCCGTTATCGTTGCCTATTCCGGTTGTGGCTGGTCGATGTATGGTGCTGAAATCAACTGTGGTGACAGCGATGCTCTAGCGGTTTGGGATCGTGCCAGCAAACAATTCTATTTTGCTACGGACTTGCATCGCGAAGATGGCAAGCATGGTGACGATCATGTCATGACGGTCTCGCCAGCACTGAAAGAATGGTCAGCACCTGCGCTGGGCCGTTTTGAAACATGGCGCGCTGGTCGCCCTTGGACGGCGACAACCGAAGCAAAGTAATTGTTGTCCGGCAGTCCTAATGATCTCTGGAAATTCAACGTGTTGTATGTCCAGGTACCGAGCTGGAAATGAGAGGCCTGCTCGTGGATGCCCGGCTCAAGCCGGGCATGACGCGGTTGAAGGTCCGCAGCTCTCATCGGTCAAACACCACTTGCAATGTTGTTTGGTCATAGTGCCTGAGGCGCGTACCATCGCTATGATTTTATCAGCTGCCTGGACCGGTTTTGCCACGCCTCTCTGAAGAAGAATTGATCGCGACGATCTTCGCTCCGCTGGCGGGGCCGGGCGGCTTGCGGCTCGAAGACGATGCCGCGCTTCTCAAAGTCGCTGCAGGCGAGGAGCTTGTCCTCACCAAGGACATGCTCGTCGTGGGCGTGCATTTCTTCGCCGGCGATTCGCCGGACGCCATCGCCCGCAAGGCGTTGCGTGTGAATCTCTCTGATCTCGCCGCCAAGGGCGCCGAACCGCGCGGCTTTCTGCTGGGTCTCGGCCTGCCGGGCGATTGGCAGGAGGATTGGCTGAAGAGTTTCGCCGCGGGTCTCGCGGAGGACGCAGCGCATTTCGCGATTAGCCTGCTCGGCGGCGATACGGTGCGGACGCCTGGGCCCTTGACCCTTTCCATCACGGCGCTTGGCACTGTGCCGGAAGGCAAGATGATCCCACGCGGCGGGGCCAAGGCGGGCGATCATCTCTTCGTGACCGGCACCATCGGCGATGCCGCGCTCGGCCTGAAGTTACGCCAGAACCACGAGGCCGATCGGGCCTGGATCGGCAGCCTCAACGCCGAGGCGCGGAAAAATCTTTGCGACCGCTATCTTCTGCCGCAACCGCGGCTCGGGCTCCGGCAAGCCCTTCGCGCCTACGCCCATGCCGCCATGGATATTTCCGACGGCTTTGTGGGCGATCTCACAAAAATGCTGCGGCTGGCGGATCTCACCGCCGAGATCGATACGGGGCAGGTGCCTCTTTCTGATGCCGCCCGCGCGGCGCTCGCCTGCGAGCCGCACCTTCTGTCCACAATTTTAACGGGTGGCGACGATTACGAAATTCTCTGTGCCGTCCCGCCCGAAGGTGCGGCAGCCTTTCGGCAGATGGCCGAGGCAGCTGGCCTAGAGGTCCGGGAGATTGGTATTTGCATTCCGGGGCCGGAGCCTGCCCGCATAAAAGACGCCAATGGCGAGTGGCTCTCTTTCGCGGCAGGCTCCTACCAGCATTTTTAGCGGTGATTCTGCGAGTATCTTGGGACCAACGGATCCCTCATCCTGAGGAGCGTTCCGTCAGGAACGCGTCTCGAAGGACGAGGGGTCGGCGGCGCTTCCGTAGAAAAACCCTCGTCCTTCGAGACAACTCCTTCGGAGCCTCCTCAGAATGAGGGTTTTTAGCGTGAGTTTCAAACCTGCGGACGATTGCGCAGCCTGCCGCTTTCTGCCACATGTTGCCGCGCCCAATGCGGCATAAGATCACAAGAAAGATAGGGGTGGAATCGATGTTGGCACTTTGGCTGGTGATCGCCTGCGGACTCTTGTCCCTCGTCTATGGAATCGTCACCTCGTCTCAGCTTCTCGCGGCCGATGCCGGTTCGGCCCGTATGCGCGAAATCGCCGCCGCGATCGCCGAAGGCGCGCAGGCCTATTTGAAGCGCCAATATTTGACGATCGCCATCGTCGGCGTCGTGATCTTCATCATCCTCGGCTTTCTCTTGTCCTGGACGGTCGCGATCGGCTTTCTGATCGGCGCGGTTCTTTCTGGCGCCGCCGGCTTCATCGGCATGAATGTGTCGGTGCGCGCCAATGTCCGCACCGCGCAGGCCGCCTCGCAATCTCTGGGTGCGGGCCTCGATATTTCCTTCAAGGCGGGCGCCGTCACGGGCATGCTGGTCGCCGGCCTCGCGCTGCTTGGCGTCTCGGTTTATTATCTCATCCTCACCGGCCCACTGAAACATGCCGGAGACAGCCGCGAAGTGATCGACGCTTTGGTGGCGCTTGGCTTCGGCGCCTCGCTGATCTCGATCTTCGCGCGTCTCGGCGGCGGCATTTTCACCAAGGGCGCGGATGTCGGCGCCGATCTCGTCGGCAAGGACGAAGCGGGTATTCCGGAAGACGATCCGCGCAACCCGGCGACGATCGCCGATAATGTCGGCGACAATGTCGGCGATTGCGCCGGCATGGCGGCCGATCTCTTCGAGACCTATGTGGTGACGGTTGTCGCGACCATGGTGCTCGCCTCGATCTTCTTCTCGGGCCAGAGCGTGCTGGCTTCCACCATGCTCTATCCGCTGGCGATCTGCGCGACCTGCATCGTGACCTCGATCATCGGCACCTTCTTCGTGAAGCTCGGCGCCAATAATTCGATCATGGGCGCGCTTTACAAAGGCCTGATCGCGACGGGCCTGCTGTCGGTTCTGGGCGTCGCCATTGCGACGCAATTCACGATCGGCTGGGGCGACATCGGCACGGTCGGCACTCAGGTCATCAATGGGACGAAGCTTTTCATCAGCGGGATGGTCGGCCTCGTGATCACCGGCTGCATCGTGGTCATCACCGAATATTATACGGGCACCGGCAAGCGCCCCGTCGTGTCGATCGCGCAGGCCTCCGTCACCGGCCACGGCACCAACGTGATCCAGGGCCTCGCGGTCTCGCTCGAATCGACCGCGCTGCCGGCGCTCGTGATCGTCGGCGGAATCATCGCGACCTATCAGCTCGCGGGCCTCTTCGGAACGGCGATCGCGGTGACGACCATGCTCGGCCTCGCCGGCATGATCGTGGCGCTCGACG
>JAATEW010000160.1 GCA_015655535.1 Hyphomicrobiales bacterium
GGCAGCGAGCAGGGCGGCGAGCGCGTCGGGCAGCGCGGATTCGAGGGCGGCGTCCAGCGCCTCCAGCCGGTAGGCCTGGGGCTCGAAGCCATCGCCCGCCTGGGTGAAGTCGAGGGGCACGAAGATCGGCGGGTCGTCGCCCGGGACGTTGCCGAAGAGCCCACGCTGATAAGCGATCGCATCGGCCAGGGATTCCGGGAGCCGGGCCTCGTCGAAGGTCTCGGGATGGCCCGTGCCGGGGCGGTAGCGGCGGTGCAGGCCGGTCTGGGCCACCACCAGCGGCCAGTCCGGATGGCGGCGGCGCGCCTGGCGCACCACCTTCATCACCGGCTCCTGCGCGGGATCGTCCACCTGCATGACGGCCAGGAGAAGGTGCGCCTGCGCCTCGCACCAGGCGATGTCCTCGGCGGGGTCGTAGCCCGCCTCCTCCAGCCCGCGCGTGTCGAGGAAGCGGAGGAAGGGCGCCTCCTCCGGCACGTCGTAGAAGGCGGCCTTTCGGGTGCAGGGCTGGTAGCCCTCGCCGATCTCGGCGCGGGGATCACCGGTCAGGGCCGAGACGATGGCCGTCTTGCCCGCCCCGGTCTTGCCGATCAGCCAGATGACGGGCGCGGCGGAGCGGGCCTGGGCCCGGAGCTCCTTCTGGGAGGCATCGAGGTCCGAGGCAAAGAGCGCGGCCTTCACCTCGGACCAGAGCTGGCCCAGCCGTCGAAGGCCGGAGGGCGCGAACATGCTAGGGGGGATTCCGTTTCATCTCAGTCCCTGAACCCCCCCCGGCCGGCTCCGGTCGCGTCAGACGTTGGAGAGCGCGACGCGATACTCGGCAGCGGTCTTGGCCTTCACCTCGTCCAGCGTCACCTCGGGCGCCAGCTCGATCAGGGCCATGCCCTCGTCGCCGCGGCGGTCGATGGTGAAGACCGCGAGCTCCGTCACGACCATGTCCACCACGCGCGAGCCGGTCAGCGGCAGCTCGCAGGTCTTGAGCAGCTTGGGGGCGTCGCCCTTGGCGGTGTGCTCCATCAGCACGACGACCTTCTTCACGCCGGCCACGAGGTCCATGGCGCCGCCCATGCCCTTCACCATCTTGCCCGGGATCATCCAGTTCGCGAGGTCGCCGTTCTGGGCCACCTGCAGCGCGCCGAGGATCGAGAGGTCGATATGCCCGCCGCGGATCATGGCGAAGCTGTCGGCGCTGCTGAAGATGCTGGTCGTCGGCAGCATGGAGACGGTCTGCTTGCCGGCGTTGATGAGGTCCGGATCCTCCTCGCCCTCCAGCGGGAAGGGGCCGATGCCGAGCATGCCGTTCTCGCTCTGCAGCTGGACGGAGATGCCTTCGGGGATGTGGTTGGCCACCAGCGTCGGGATGCCGATGCCGAGATTGACGTAGAAGCCGTCCTCCAGCTCGCGGGCGGCGCGGGCGGCCATCTGGTCGCGGTTCCAGGGCATGGGTCAGATTCCTTGATCGAAGGAAGGGGATGTCCGGCCGCAACGCGGCCGGCGCGCCGCGACCGACCGCCGAACCTGGCGGTCCATGACAGGGCGCGAAGCCAAGCGGCCGGAGGCCGCGCCCGGCGTTTGAGGGCGTAAAATCATGCCGCTTTCCGCACGGTGCGGTTTTCGATGAGCTTCTCGTAGCCGGCCGGCAGCGCGACGATGCGCTTCACGAAGACGCCGGGGGTGATGATGTGGTCGGGGTCGAGCGCGCCGGTCGGCACGAGGTGCTCCACCTGCGCGACGGTCATCTTCGCGGCCGTGGCCATCATCGGGTTGAAGTTCCGCGCCGTGCGCCGGTAGACGAGGTTGCCTTCCGTGTCGCCCTTCCAGGCATGGATCAGCGCGATGTCGGCCACGATGCCGCGCTCCATGACGAAGGTCTCGCCGTCGAAGACCTGGGTGGGCTTGCCCTCGGCCACCGCCGTGCCGACGCCGGTCTTGGTGAAGAAGGCCGGGATGCCGGCGCCGCCGGCGCGGATGCGCTCGGCGAGCGTGCCCTGCGGATTGAATTCGACCTCAAGCTCGCCCGCGAGATAGAGCTGCTCGAAGAGCTTGTTCTCGCCGACATAGGACGAGATCATTTTCTTGATCTGGCGGGACTCCAGCAAAATCCCGAGGCCCGCGCCATCGACGCCGGCATTGTTAGAGACGACGGTGAGGCCCTTCACGCCGAGATCGCGGATCGCCTCGATCAGGCTCGTTGCGATCCCGCAAAGGCCGAAGCCGCCCGACATCACCAGCATATCGTCACGGAGCACATCGGCGAGCGCCGTCTTGGCGTCGGGATAGAGTTTTTTCATCTGCGTGGGCCTTAAACGCGCGGTTTCCGCAAGGTCTAGGACGCCGCGATTGGCATGGCAAGGAGCCCCGATTGGCAGATGTGCTGCCGCGAAGATCGCAGGAGCGAGTGTTCTTAGCGTGCGGATCGTATCCGATATCCTCCGAGCCGTGACTTTTGTATGTTCATGGTATGTTCTTGACTTGCAGAAACTCGTATTTTACGGTGCCCATCGAATAACATCCACATGAAAGACAGTCGGCGGTAGCCCATGCCGTTGGCGCAGTTTAATTGTTATGACATTCTTCCCCTGAACGGGGAAGGAACAAGGCCGAGGAAGCTACGGACCCAGCACATCAGCGTCTTGTTTTGCTCAATCGAATGATTAGCCGATCAGGCTCGCGTGCTCCGCAAGAACACAAGCCTCCGCTCCACGGAGCGGCTGAGCTTTTGCAGGCGGTTGGAGACCGTTTAAAACAGGGTTTCGCCATCGGTTTTCTTGGGATCAGAGATAAGGGTGATTTGACCGAAAAAGCTCGTATCGCGAGTGGTAATGGCCATGATTATGTGGCGCTACGAGATTTCGAAATTGAGACTCGTGGCAGTATTTCGTACGCGAAGCTTCTAATTGAGTTTGTTGATCAAGACCGGCGTACCTTTCCGGTCGTGAACACTTCTACATTTAAAGGGCGCGAATTATCTGGCGATGAGGCAGAACGAGGTGTTACAGCAGGACATGTGGTCGTTCGCCTTCCTGGAAAGGATGACTACGACGACGGAAGCTATCGGTGTGTCGTTGAGTCAGTTCACCACTTGAGCCGAAATGACATTGAACGGTTTTTATGCCGTCAACTTCGAAGAGCCTTCCAAGACCAGAAATTTGGCGTCTCTGTCATCCCTAAAAAGGGAAACGGCAGAAAGCCGTTAAACAAAGAATATGATTATTGGCCGCGACTTGAGCTTTTTGCCGATGTCCTACGTAAAATAAATTTTGCAGACGACACCGGAAAATATCTTACTCATATGGTGTTCACAAAAAGGCATGAGAAAAAAGCTATTGGGAAATCAACAGCTCTAAAGCATGAGGATGTTATTGCCGACGTAGAATACAAAATTTTGGCTAAGCAGGGACCAGACACGCCGGAAGAACTCTCACAATGGGTCTCAAATATTCGAAATTATTTTGAAACTAGTGGATATGAATCAAAGTTATACTATCGTGGGATTGGTGGCGCCACGTTATCGGGTGACGTTCATAAAGCGGTCGCTGGTGCGAGTGATTTGTTGATGTGCCCCCGCGAAGTGATCGTGCTTAAAGGCCCTTCGAAGGAATGGCAGGAGAAATTAGATTCTCAAATTACCGACCACATGATCGGTCTTTTGGACAAGAATGAGTTATGGGAACGCAGCCAGTAGGTCTTCGTGATGTATATGAGCAAGGTGGCGGTTCGCCACCGCGGCTACGATTGCTTGCGCCGCTGCGTTATTTGAGCATCAGGCATCCCGAGAAGCGACATTACGATTTAGTGATTCCGTTGGTTGTCGGTGTCTGCGCTTGGGGCGTTTATATGGCCATTAGCCCGAAGCCTCCGCTTTGGGGGGAAGGCGGTCTCCTGCGGTTTTCCCGCGATCTTCTTATTATGGCGGTTCCTTTCATGATCGGCGCGCTTGCAGCGGTTGCAATGGGTTCCCCCGGGGAGCATCTCGACAGACGCCCTTTGGGAATCGAACTATATCTCGGTGATCGTGCGCTCACGCTTCGTCAATTTCTCTGCTATCTATTAGGATATCTATCGTTTTTGGGCATGTTGACGTTGATAGCTGTCGTTGGCGCTGACCTCCTTCACCATACGGTGCGCTCATGGACAGAATGCGCTCCTCAAGCTCGTTTTATCACCTATGCAGTTGGCGTATTAGTTCTGTCTACGTTGCTATCGTTTCTGTCGGTGACTGTCTTATGGGCCCTATATTTTTTGACTGATGTAGCCAATCAACGAATGGTTTAATTACAGTTCCTTTGTTCTGGCGGCGTCACGCTTAAGCGCCACATTGCCCTATAAAAAAGCGCCGCCTCGAAAGGCGGCGCTCTATTATCGATGGGTTTGCTGTTGAAACTCACCCCGCCAACTGATCCCTAATCGGCAGGTTGCGGATGCGTTTGCCGGTCGCTGCGAAGATCGCATTCGCAAGCGCCGGGGCAACCGGCGGCACGCCGGGTTCGCCGACGCCGCCGAGCGGGCGGGTATAGTCTTTCGACCCGAGATCCATGATATGGACATGGATCTCGCGCGGCGCGGCATCGATGCGGGTCACTTCATAGCCGTCGAAGTTCGTCTGCACCGCGCGGCCATTCTTGAAGCTGATCTCGCCCAAGGTCGCGAGGCTGATGCCCTGGATCACGGCGCCTTCGAGTTGCGAGCGGATGCGGTCGGGATTGACCACAGGCCCGCAGTCGATGCCGATATCGACACGGGGGAACGAGATCTGCCCGTCCTTCGAGACGGCGACATCGACGCAGGCGGCCGTATAGCTCGCGAAGCTCCGCAAGCCCGCGATGCCAAGGCCGCGCCCTTGGATGGGTTTGCGCCCCCATCCGGCTTCCTTGGCGACGCGCTCGATCACGCGTTTCAGGCGGCCGGTGTCATAAGGATAGAGCTTCGGGTCCTCGCCATGATTCCAGCCGTCGGCTTGCTCGCCCGGATCGATGATCCGATCGGGACCAATCAGCTCGATCAGATAATCCTTCGGATCGCGTCCCGCCGCTGCCGCGAGTTCGGCGATGAAGGACTGGATCGCGAAGCTGTGCGGGATATTCGACACGGAACGGAACCAGCCGATGCGCGTATGCGCTTCGACGCCGGGATTTTCGACCCTGAGATTGGCCACGTTCCAAGGTACGTTGACGGCGCCCATGCCGAGTTCGAAAGGCGCCTCGTGCTGCTGATCCGGCTTGAAGATCGAGAAGATCGTCGGCGCGACGGTGCGATGCAGATAGGCGACCGTCTTGCCCGAGGCGTCGAGCCCCGCTTCCAGATGTTCGACCGAGACCGTATGGTAATAGGAATGGCCGAGATCGTCCTCCCGGGTCCAGGTGACTTTCACCGGCTTGCCGTCGACGGCCTTAGAGAGCAGCGCCGCTTCGACCGCATAGTCCGGCTTCGATTTGCGGCCGAAGGCACCGCCGAGCAGAGTGACGTTGACCTTCACGTCATCGTTCGAAAGGCCGAGTCTTTTGGCGACGCGCTCTCGCGCGGCCTGAGGCGACTGTACGCAGGCCCAGACCTCGCATTTGCCGTCGACGATCCGCGCGGCGGCGGCCGGCGGCTCCATCGGCGCTTGCGCGAGATGCGGAATATAATATTCCGCGACGACTTTCTTTACAGCCTTGGGCATGGCGGTATCGACGTCGCCCTGATTGCGCACGACGAGGCCGGGCTTACGCGCGAGACCTTCAAGCTCGGTCTTGTAAGTGGCCGAATCATAGCTCGCGTTCGGGCCGTCGTTCCATTCGACCTTGAGCTTCTCGCGGCCTTGAATCGCCGCCCAGGTGTTGGTCGCGACCACGCCGACGCCAGCGAGCGGCATGAACTCGGACGGGATCGGCGTCGGATCGATGACGACCACTTTGACGACGCCCGGCACTTTCAACGTCTCGGTGGCGTCGTAGGATTTGATCGTGCCGCCATAGACCGGCGCACGCAAGACGACGCCATAGAGCAGACCGTCGAGCTTGGTATCTATGCCATAGCCGGCCCGGCCCGTGACGATATTGAAGCCGTCGACGATCTTCTGATCGTCGCGCCCGATATAGCGGAACTTCGCCGGGTCGGTGAGTTTGAGCTGATCCGGCGGCGGCACCGGCAAGGCGGCGGCGGCGGCGGCGATATCGCCGAAGCCCAATTTGCGATTGCTCGGCCGATGCAGGATCTCGTGATTGACGGTTTCGACTTCGGATGCGGGCACGCCCCATTTCTGCGCCGCGGCCGCCTCAAGCATTTGCCGCATGGCGGCGCCGACTTGGCGCACGGCGGTGAAATGATGCCGCGTCGTACGTGAGCCGTCGGTGTCCTGATTGCCCCATTTGGGTTCGTCGCCATCCGCCTGCTGAACTTTCATGCGCGCGAGATCGGCATGAAGCTCGTCGGCGACGATCATCGTAAGCCCGGTGCGCACGCCCTGGCCCATTTCCGACCGGATACAGATGAAGGTCACGGTGCCGTCCGGCGCCAGCGACAAAAACAGTTTCGGATCGTTGCGAATGCCGTTCGGCATGCCGGCGCCGGCATATTTCTTGTCGGCGCCGCCGGTCGATTCGTCGGCCTGGACAGGGAGCCGCAGGGCAAGCACGAAGGCAGCCGTGCCAAGGCCGAGCAGCGCTGCACGGCGGCTCACATTGGCCATTCCTGGTGTGATGTTGCGTTCGTGGATCATTGCGAAGCTCCCTGTTCGGCTGCTTCCTTGATGGCGGATCTGATCCGCGTGTAAGTCCCGCAGCGGCAGATATTGCCGCTCATGGCTTCGTCGATTTGCGCCTCGCTCGGATGCGGCGTCTCACGCAGGAGCGCCGCCGCCTGCATGATCTGACCCGGCTGGCAATAGCCGCATTGCGGCACATTGGCGTGCTGCCACGCGACCTGCAGTGGATGCGTGCCCTCGACCGAGAGACCCTCGATCGTCGTGATCTTGTGGCCAGCGACATCTTTCAGCAATGTCTGGCACGCACGCACGGCGGCGCCGTCGAGATGCACGGTGCAGGCGCCGCAAAGGCCCGCGCCGCAACCGAATTTCGTGCCCGTCAGACCTTCGATATCGCGCAGATACCAAAGCAGGGGCATGTCCTGGTCGCCATCGAATTGAAGGGCGTGTCCATTGACCGTCAAACTGATCATTGATCGACTCCAAAGGGGATCGCGAGGCGCTTGCGAAGCGCATCGCGGATCGATGTGGAGCAAGCCTGTTTCGCGCCGAATTCGTCCATCGACATTTGAGGGGCAGCGCGCTTCCAGTCTCCTCAAACCGGAAGCAAATACTGATATGTCGCGGTTGCGGGCAGCACTTCGTCTTGGCGCGAGGCAGCATGCCTGACGGCAGAGTAGAGCCAAGCACCGCCTTGCGGCCATAGGCTTTTCGAGGAAGCGGTGCGAAGCGAAGCCAGCTATCGATTCAAATAGCTATATTTTCTTGTAGCTTGTTGATTCAGCGATAAAAATAGTATGAATTTAAAATTCATCTATTTAGGCTGCAGGCCTCTCAAAACGCGGCCTCAAAGCTAGATACTTTTCGGAATAGGAAACAGGCTGTCTTCACGAAAAAGTGAGGAGCATAGCTCCCGCATTGGACGGTCATAAAATCTTTGTCCTGCCTGAAAGCGATGCGCCGTTAAGACCGAACCAGGCAGCCGGCGGAAGTTAGATCGGCCGGTCGCCGCGCGCATAAAAATCAATGTAGATTTTATGATCGCTGAAGTCGGCATTGTCGATCGCGTTTCTTAAATAGATCGTATCGATCCCGAGCTTGATATAGGACGGGTCATATTCCTTATACATGATCACATCGATCGGTATCATGTGGTAGCGGCTGTCGACACGCGCGGCGACGACAAGCTGTTGGCGGTTACCCGGCAAGATGCATTCGACATCGAATGCCTTCGTGATGTCCATGTCCTGATATTCGGCCGGCAAGAGATGAACGGCGACGTTCGTTGCGTTTAGAATCGCAAGCGCATGTGTCTGGCCATCGATCAGAAGAACGGCGCTGGCGATGGGCGCCGGCAGCGGCGAATATTTTGCGAAGCCCGTCATGGGCGTGACCGTGACACCGATGAGCAGCGAGAGCCCCGCCATTAGGTTCAATCTCATTCGCGCCGCTCCGTGTTTTGGCGCACCTCAGCAATCTACATGCTGCTTCGCCAAGATACCAAGGGACAATGGTTACCAAGCACATGGCACCAGAAGACATATCTCCGATCCCGCTGGCAACGGCTACGATAAAACGATGCGATCGAAGCCGCCATATACCGGGCAAGCTTTCGGCGCCCTGCCGGAAGCGTGACTGTAGCCTGACACCGTCATAATGCGAAACCAATAAAAATACTGTCGGGCGGCGTAAAGAAATACCGCATAGTTTCCGCTAGATACGCGTAAAACGGCGGAGATCACGCCACGAAAAAGGCAAAATTTTTGCTTTTTTTTCATAAGATGTTCAAAATTGACCAGGGGGTTTTACTTAGCTGAGCTATTTTCGATTAGCTGGTTCTACAGCATTGACCGCTTAACCTTTAGCTTCGGCTCCGGCCGGACGTAGGTTTTTTTTGTGCCTTTTTTCAGCTTGATGGAAGTAAACGTTCTCTTTATGTTCTAATCATGCCGAGGCACAATGAAGGCAAAGCTACGGTTGCGGGCCAAAAACATCGCCGGAATGTCCGCCGCCCCCATTAAGCCTGCGCGTCAGCGTAAAGGCCAAATAGCGGGCTCAGCTTGGAAACGACAGGCGATCTGATGGGGGATGGTAAATGGCTTCGCGATTTTATGTGATTCCAGTCGCCGCTGACGGCTTCCTGCCGGAAGAGCCGCAAATTTGCTATAGCAAGTCCGAGGCGCTCGAGGCCGCGATGCGGATCGTCGACCGTCATGCCGGTCTCGTCATCGCCGAGGAACGCGGGCCTTACGCGGAATTGGAATTGATCCGCGTCGTCGGCCGTGTTGACGCGGATGTGCTGGACAGCCTCGTCGATTGAGCCTTGAGCCGCTTCCAATGCGCCCGGATTGACTTAACATATCCCGCTATCCATAGCTTGACGGCTTTGTCGGGGGAGTGTGGCATGCGCATTGGTTTTATCGGGGCTTGGCTTTTCGCCTTTATTTTTCTGGGATGCATGCAAGACCGATTGCCATCGGCTTTTCAAGTGCTCGGAAGCCGCGCCGCGGCGGCGGCGGAGCAAACAGCACAAGCTTCGCCCGACTGCCAGAATTACGCGCCTCTTCCCGGACAGGGGCGGGAATATGACGTCTTCAAGAATTTGGCCGCTGCTACGCGCGGCTGCGCGACGCCATCGCCGGTCGTGTACGAAAAAAGTGATGGTGGCGGCCGTCCCGTGCCGTCTCAACAAGAAGAACTCGACCGCGCCGCCTGCCGGACCGAGGCCGAGCATACAGCCACCGTGACCCACGGCCTTCAGCCGGGAGAGTATGACATCTTTAAAAGCAACGGTGCGCTCCATGGCGGGGATGTCGAAAAGATCGAGCAGGCCTGCATGATGCAGAAGGGCTATAAGAGCGTCGCCAAATAGCCGAAAGAGGTAGCCGAAAGAGCGGACGCTGCTTGCAGCGCCCGCCCATATGGCGATCATCAATGCGCCTTTCGCGCCGCCGATCCGGTTTCCTTGATGAAGACGGCGGCGAGTATGGCCATCACGATCGCGACGATGCCTGTCATGCCGCCTTTGGTGAACGTATCGAGCGAAAGCTCTCCGCCGCTGGCCAGTTTCTGCAAGAGCCAGCCATAGGCCGGCGCCGCGAAGGCGCTCATCACGAAGACGAGGAAGTTGATGGCGCCGGTCGCGCTGCCCTTCACTTCGTCCGGATTGACTTCCTTGATGATCGAATAGGGAATCATCGCGGCGCCTGAGCCGATGCCGAGCAGAAGGCCGAGGAGATAAGGCGGCGCGCTGTTCGGCGGCAGATAGAGGATCGCCAGCGCCGCGGCGAGCATCAATGCCATGCCGGCAAAGAGGACCGGCTTCCGGCGACCGATGCGATCGGCGATATAGCCGAGCAACGGGCAGCCGATGACCCAGCCGAGCGGCACCATCGAGGCGCGGTTGACGGCTTCGGCGTAATCGATGTGCCACCCCTGGCGCAAGAACGACACGCCCCAGATCATGTCGCCGACCGTCGTCGGCAGGAACAAAAGCCCGGCGCAGAGACCGCATAAATAGGACTGTGGATTGGTCAGCACCGTCTTGTAAGGCGCAAACATGTGCCAGATGCTCGTCTTCGAATGTTCGGACGCATCCTGGCGCGGTGTCATAACGAACAAAGCGACGCCGGTCGCCAAAGTCACGATGCCGGCATAGATCCAGAATTGCTGCCAGTTGATCGGCCCATGCACTAAGGGGCCGACAACGAATTGCCCGGCGGAGCCGCCAAGCATGCCGATACATTGCGTGAAGCCGATTGCCGTTGCGAGATAGCGCGCCGGAAAACCATGTGTCGCGAGATAGACGGCACCGACAAAGGCAAAGGCCGCGCCGGCGCCCTGAAGCAGACGGCCGAAGCTTGCCACCCAGCTAATGCCGAGACCGAACATGATGATGCCGGCGGCGAGAAAAAACACCCCGATCGGAATCGTGTATTTCGCTCCCCATCGATCGAGTGAGGCACCGGCGACGATCGCGAAGGTCGAATAGGTGTAATAGTAAAGGCCGAGCAGCGAGCTGACGCCGAGTGTCGTCAAGCCGAAGGCAGCGGTTAGTTCGGGCACCATGACGCTCGGCGCCGAGCGTACGGAATATTGCATAAAATAAAATAAAAGGCTCAGCATCCAGGCGACGATAAAGGCGACATGGAAGCCACTTATGGCTGATGTCTTCCCCGCAGGAATTGGAACGGCTTGGCTGGTCATAGATCCTCTCCCTCGCTAGGCATCCATGCGCCAAGCTCGCATCGAAAATAACGAGAGCGGGTCATTCTACATTGACGCGCATCAAGCGCGGCTTTGCTTTCGTGTGACGGTTTTAAGAAGCATTGATCATCGCCGATGTGTTCGCAGCGAATAGCGATAACGCAGCTATTCACGCTTTCGTGTGCGGCTTTATCGATCACTCAAATGCGCGCGTTTTAATCCATGTCCGCACGGCTTTGATACGAATCAAAGCGAGCCTCAGCGCTCCTGTCTAGAATGAATTCAATTCGAAGATGCGGACGGAAATGCTTGAGAAGCGGCGTGTAAAGTTCGGCCGCTCCTTTCATTCGTCAACCGGATGGCAACTTCGCCAGAGCCGACAGGAGCCGATGCGATGAATGTTCCTCTCAAGGATATGAGTCCGCTGGTCGATATGACCCGCCGGCAGGCTGTAGGGCCGACGCGCACCAGCCATCCCGCCTATGTCGATCTTCTGCCGCCCTGCAATCATGCCTGTCCCGCGGGCGAAGACATCCAAGGCTGGCTGAGCCTCGCGCAGGCGGGCAAGTTCAGGCAGGCCTGGGAACATTTGATGCAGGAAAATCCCATGCCCGCAGTGCATGGCAGGGTCTGCTATCATCCGTGCGAAGGCGGTTGCAATCGCAACGAACTCGACAGTCACGTCAGCATTCATGCGGTCGAGCGCTTCCTGGGCGATAAGGCAACCGCTGAGGGCTGGACGCTTCCGCCAAAGGCGGCATCGAGCGGCAAGCGCGTCCTCGTCGTCGGCGCTGGTCCAAGCGGTCTTTCTGCGGCCTATCATCTTGCGCGCCTCGGCCATGAAGTCGAGATTTATGAAGCTGGTCCGCTGCCGGGCGGCATGATGCATTTCGGCATTCCGGCCTATCGGCTTCCGCGCGATGTCCTGATGCAGGAAGTCGCCAGAATAGAAGAGCTGGGTGTCCGCATCTTTCTCAATCGCAAGGTTGATGATGTTCTCGCCGAAAAGACGGTCGGCGCTTTCGATGCGGTCTTCGTCGCCATCGGCGCGCAGGCGGCAAAGCATATAGACATTCCGGCGCGCGATGCCGCACGCGTCGTCTCCGCCATCGGCCTGCTGCATGAGGTCAGCGAAGGCGCCGCGCCGAAGCTCGGCCGCCGCGTCGTCGTCTACGGCGCGGGCAATACCGCGATGGATGCGGCGCGAACGGCTAAGCGCCTCGGGGCCGAGGAAGCGCTGATCGTCTTCTTCTCCGACCGCGCGCATATGGAAGCCAACACCGCCGAGGCCGAGGAGGCCTTGAGCGAAGGCGTAAAAATCAAATGGCTGAGCAGCATCCGCGATATTGGCGCGGGCGACCTGCAAGTCGAAGTGATGCGGATCGACGATAAAGGCGTGCCGCAGCCGACCGGCCGATTCGAAACATTGCAGGCGGATTCGGTAGTGCTTGCGCTCGGGCAGCAGGCGGAAAGCAAGTTTCTTGGCAAGGTTCCGGGCGTGACGCTGAAAACCGACGGCACAGTGATCGTCGGGCCCGATATGATGACGGGGGCCGAAGGTATTTTCGCGGGCGGCGATCTCATTCCGGGCGATCGCACGGTCACGACGGCTGTCGGCCACGGCAAGAAAGCCGCGCGCCATATCGACGGCTGGCTCAGGCACAGGCCTTATGTCGCGCCGCCGCAAGCCCCGATCATCGATTTCGCCGGGCTTCATCTTCCAATCTACAGCGACGCGATGCCGTCGCAGCAACAGGAAGTGCCGCCGGAGCAGCGCGAAGGATTCACCGAGGTGACGGCCGGCCTTTCGGAGGCGCAAGTGCTTCACGAGGCGCGCCGCTGCCTGTCCTGCGGCAATTGCTACGAATGCGATAATTGTTTTGCCGCGTGCCCGGAGCAGGCGATCTCGAAGCTCGGCATAGGACGCGGCTATCGCGTCGATCTCGCGCTTTGCACCGGATGCGCCGCCTGTTTCGAACAATGTCCGTGTCACGCAATCGATATGGTTCCCGAGCTGGCCTGAGCCGGAGCGGGATGAGGAAAAGTGTGAAGCGGTTTTTCGACGCAATCAAGTTGACGCAGATTGCGTAAGCTTATCTGCGTTATCCCGCTCTAAACTTTGGAAACGATCACGTTCATGATTTTGGATTAATACAATCCAAAATCATCGTGATCTTGAGGATAAGATCATGAGCACCAGGACCACGATGGACGGCAATACGGCCGTCGCGCATGTCGACTCTCGAGTGAATGAAGTCTGCGCGTTATACCCGATCACGCCGTCTTCGAC
>JAATEW010000045.1 GCA_015655535.1 Hyphomicrobiales bacterium
GATCTGCGTCGTCGGCGTGCCCTTGCCGGGGTAGAAGCTCTCGGCCGTCAAAACGACATAGAGCTGTCCGTCCTCCCGCTCGATGATATTGCCTTTGCGGATCGAACTGGCGATGACTTTCACGAAACGTTCCTCTTAAGGGGTCAAGTGCCCGCGCGGCGGCCGGGCTTGCGAAATGATGCGGATGGCACGATAGGCGTAGTGAGACAAGATATCTCCTATCTGGCTATCCGGCTTCTAGGCCCTTTTTCAAGCGAAATGACGCAATGACCGCAACCTCGCCCAGGTTAGCCCCATCATGCCCGGCTTCGCCTTGGTGGCAGCCGGATATATATGCCGGCCGGCGCAGCTTCCTTCTCGCACGTGCCCAGGCCATGGCGGCCATACGGGGCTTTTTTGCCGCGCAGGACTTTCTGGAAGTCGATACGGCCATTCTCCAGGTCTCGCCCGGCAACGAGGCGCATATTGCAGGCTTCGCGACCGAGTTTTCCGCGCCCGATGGAGCGAAAACGCCGCTTTATCTGCAATCTTCGCCGGAATTCGCCTGCAAAAAGCTGCTGGCGGCGGGTGAGACGCGGATTTTCAGCCTCGGTCATTGCTTTCGTAACCTTGAGCGCGGGCCGCTGCATCATCCCGAGTTCACCATGCTCGAATGGTATCGGGCGGATGAGCCCTATGAGACGCTCGGCCGCGACTGCGGCGCGCTTCTCGCTGCCGCGGCCAAGGCTGTGGGGGCGGCAAGCTTGACCTTTCGCGGTGCCACGGCCGACCCTTTCCTGGAGCCTGAGCGCCTGAGTGTTGCCGCCGCCTTCGAGCGCCATGCGGGGATCGATCTTGTCGCCTGCCTGACGGGTGATGGAAACGACCGCGCGCGGCTTGTCGCGGCGGCGGCCAAGGCGGGGGTGCGCGTCACCGAGGACGACACATGGTCCGATCTCTTCAGCAAGATTTTGAGCCAATGCGTCGAACCGCATCTCGGCCATGGTCGCGCCGTGCTTCTCGATCATTATCCGGCCTGTGAGGCGGCGCTGGCGCGATTACAGCCGGATGATCCGCGCTTCGCGCAGCGCTTCGAGCTCTATGCCTGCGGCGTCGAACTGGCCAACGGCTTTGGCGAATTGACCGATCCCCTCGAGCAAAGGCGGCGCTTCGAGATCGAGATGGCTGAACGCCAGGCGCTTTACGGCTCGTCTTATCCGATCGACGAGGATTTTCTCTCAGCGCTTTCCATCATGCCGGAAGCCTGCGGCATCGCGCTCGGCTTCGACAGATTGGTGATGCTGATGACGGGCGCGACCCATATCGAGCAGGTGATCTGGACGCCGCTCGCGCCGACGGATGGCGCACCGTGACGAAAACGCTCTCGCTCCACACGGCAGCGGAATTGATCGCGGCCGGTCTCGTCGATCCGGCGAGCCAGGCTGCAATCGAGGCCGTCGGCGCGCGTTACGCCATAGCGCTGACACCGGCCGTCGCCGATTTGATCGATCGGCATGACGGATGCGATCCGATCGCGCGGCAATTCGTGCCCTCCGCCGCTGAACTCAAGACGCAGCCTGACGAAAGAGCCGATCCGATCGGCGATGAGGCTTTCAGCCCGGTCGAAGGCATCGTGCATCGCTACCCAGATCGCGTCTTGTTGAAGCTTCTGCATGTCTGCCCGGTCTATTGCCGGTTCTGTTTTCGCCGCGCCAGTGTCGGGCCGCAGGCCGAGACGTTTCTGTCGGCCACGGCGCTCGACGCGGCTTTCGCCTATATCGAGGCGAAGCCCGAGATTTGGGAAGTGATCCTGACCGGCGGCGATCCGCTCACTTTATCCTTGCGCCGGCTTGAAGATGTCGTAGCGCGGCTCGCCGCGGCCGATCATGTGAAGATCCTGCGCATCCATACGCGCATCCCTTGCGTCGATCCTGCGCGGATTACGCCGGAACTCGTCGATCTGCTGCGGGCCGGCGGCAAGACGGTCTATGTCGTCCTGCATGCCAATCATCCGCGCGAACTGACACATGAGGCCCGTCGCGCCTGCGCAAAATTCGTCGACGCCGGTATTCCTATGCTCAGTCAAAGCGTATTGCTGCGCGGCGTCAATGACGATGCCGCGACGCTCGCGGCGCTCTTCCGCGGCTTTGTCGAATGCCGCATCAAGCCCTATTATCTGCATCAGCTCGATCTGGCGCCGGGCACGTCGCATTTCCGGGTGCCGATCGAAGAAGGCCAGGCTTTGTTGCGCGGCTTGCAAGCCAGCGTCTCTGGTCTTTGCCTGCCGCGCTACATGCTCGATATTCCCGGCGGCCATGGAAAAGTTCCGATTGAGTCCGGCTATCTGGCTGGAGATGGGCGTGCCGGGGCCTTTCGCGTCACGGATCATCGCGGCGCGGTCCATGCCTATCCGCCAGGCCGCGACGGCGCGCACGGCCCTGAAAGGGCTCAGGATTGATGGGATTTGGGGCTGAAATGACTTGGAAATTTGCGCGCTCAGGCATAGGAACGCCCAAGAGCTTGTGCTAAGCCTGCATTTGCTCAGTTGTCCGCCCCTCGGATACAATTGAGTTTGGCGCAGAAGCGCCGTTCCCTCACGGATCAAAGGACTTGCTTCGTGGCCTTTGTCGGCAAAATCTTCCTTTCCGTTTTTCTCGTTTTGAGTGCATCGGAGGCGGCCTTGGCTCAAGCCGCGGCCCCGCCGCCGCCCGCGGTCGGCGTACAGAAAGCCGAGATGAAGCCGATCACCGAGAAGGACGAGTTCAACGGCCGTATCCTGGCGATCGACCGGGTCGATATCGTTGCCCGCGTCACGGCTTTCGTCGAAAAGGTCGATTTCAAAGACGGCCAGGAGGTCAAGGCGAATGATATGCTCTACGAGCTGGAACGCCCGCCCTTTGAGGCCGATCTCGATGCCAAAAAGTCTGTCGCCGAGCAATATCAGGCGCAATTGGTGAACGCGAACGCCGCGCTCGACCGCGCACAGACCTTGTTGAAGGGACCGGCCGGACTGCAATCGACCTATGATTCCGCGCTCGCGACGCAAAAGAGCTATGCGGCGCAATTGCTCGGCGCTCAGGCAGCCGTGAAACAATCCGAGATCAATCTCGGCTATACCCAGATCGCCTCGCCGATCGATGGCCGCATCGGCCGCACCGCGATCACGCCCGGCAATGTCGTGACGCCGTCGAGTGGCACGTTAGTCACGATCGTCGGACAGGATCCGATGTATGTACTTTTTCCGGTCTCGGTCCGCACCATGCTTGCCCTGCGCAACCGCTATGTGCCGCTTGGCGGCTTCAACGCGGTCGTGGTCCGCCTCACCCTGCCGAATGGAAAGCTGTACGATCAGGTTGGCAAGCTGACCTTCGTCGACAACACGGTTCAGACGGCGACCGACACCGTCACAATGCGCGCGACCATCGCCAATCCGCCGATTCTCGGTAGCGGAAAAAAGCCGGGGGAAAGTATCGTCCGGGAGCTGACCGACGGCGAATTCGTCACGGTCAATCTCGAAGGCGTTCAGCCGGTCATGGTGCTTTCCATCCCGCGTGCGGCGGTCTTGACCGATCAGCGTGGCGATTACGTCTATGTGGTCGATGCGGACAACAAGGCGCAGCGCCGCGACATCCAGCTTGGACAATCGACGCCTACCGATGCTTCCGTCATCGCCGGTCTGACGGAAGGCGAATTGGTCGTCGTCGAAGGCATCCAGCGCGTGCGTGCGGGCCAGCTCGTCTCGCCCGGCCCGCCGACGCCGGGCCCGGCGGCGTCCTCTACCGTGCCGAAATAATCGTCGTTCTTCTAAACCATTCCAATCGATGGCGTTCGTGAGCGCCATTTAGGACCACGGGTTCATGTTTTCAGCGACATTCATCGACCGCCCGCGCCTCGCCATCGTGATCGCCATCGTCATCACCTTGGCGGGGCTCATCGCGCTGTCGCGCATTCCCGTCGCGCAATTTCCGGATATCGTGCCGCCGCAGGTTCAGGTCACCGCGACCTATCCCGGCGCCTCGGCCGATGTCGTCGAAACCTCCGTCGCGCAGCCGCTCGAAGCGCAGATGGTCGGCGTCGACTAGATGCTCTACATGAAATCGACGAGCGGCAATGACGGCAGCTATAATCTCACCGTCAGCTTCGCGCTCGGCACCAATCCCGACATCGATACGGTCAACGTCAACAATCGCGTGCAGACGGCTCTGTCGCAATTGCCGGCGC
>JAATEW010000440.1 GCA_015655535.1 Hyphomicrobiales bacterium
CGCATGTCGGTTCGGCTTCCGGTTCAGGAGTTCGTCGAGCGTATGGCTGATCTTGGTGATCTGCGCGAGCTTTTCGAGCGGCACGCCGATCTCGTAATGATCGGCATAGTCCTTCTTCAACAGAAGAGTCGGGATGATCGACACCAGATTGGCATTGCCGCAGCGCTCGCCCAAACCGTTGAGCGTGCCTTGAATATGCCGCGCACCCGCGCGCACGGCCGCGAGCGAATTCGCAACCGCATGTTCCGTATCGTTGTGGGCATGAATGCCGAGATGCGAGCCGGGGATATGCGCCGTCACTTCCGTGACGATGCGCTCCACTTCATGCGGCAGGCTGCCGCCGTTCGTCTCGCAGAGCACGATCCAGCGCGCACCGGCTGCGTAGGCGGCTGTCGCGCAGCTAAGGGCATAAGCCGGATTCGCTTTATAGCCGTCGAAGAAATGCTCGCAATCGAGAATGACTTCGCGACCGCGCGCGACCGCCGCCTCGATCGACTGGCTGATGCCTTCGAGATTCTCATCGAGCGTGCAGCCGAGCGCCACATGGACCTGATAGTCCCAAGTCTTGGCGACAAATGTGATGACATCCGCATCGGCTTCGAAAAGGCTTGCAAGGCCCGGATCGTTCGCAACCGACCGCCCTGCCCGTTTCGTCATGCCGAAGGCCGCGAAACGCGCTTTCTTCAACACGGGCCGCTTGGCGAAAAGCGCCGTATCGGTCGGATTGGCACCGGGGTAGCCGCCCTCGATATAATCGAGGCCGAGTTCGTCGAGCAGCGCCGCGATATGGCGCTTGTCGTCGAGCGAAAAATCGACGCCCGTCGTTTGCGCGCCGTCACGCAGCGTCGTGTCGAAAAGGGCGAGCTTTTCGCGGCTCATTTCGGTGCTCCTTGCTGCGCCTCGAAGCGCTTTTCCATGCGCGTATTGCCGAGCCATTCGTCGCCGCACGGCACTGTCTGGCGATGCTGCGCGACATAGCCGCGTTTTTTGAAAAAAGGCTCGGCCGTGTCGCTTGCATCGACGGTGAGATGCGTCGCACCCCGCGCATGAGTGAGTTTTTCGACAGCATCGGTGAGCAGCGTCGCAACCCCGCAGAGCGCGAAGCTCGGATGCACATAGAGCATGTCGATATGGTCCTTGCCCTTGACGCTGATGAAGCCGACCGGCGAACCGGCGACCGTCGCAACGAGGGTCAGTTGCGCGGCAAGGCGTTCGACGAAGGCTTCTTCGTCATCGGCGACGGCGATCCAGGCGCCTCGCTGCGCATCGTCATAATCCTCCGCGGTCAGCTCTTCGATGCTGTCGCGAAAGATCTGCGCGAGAAGTTCGCCATCCTGGGCGAGGAACGGACGCAGCGCCGCCTTGGGAAAAGCTTCGGTGTTCATCGCTTCACCTCCCAGCCGGAGCGCAAACCCTCTCCCTGTGGGAGAGGGTGGCTGCGGAGCAGCCGGGTGAGGGGTTGCGATCTTCGTAATTGGCAATCAAATTGCCCGCGACGATCAAACGCCCCATCAGTATCGCTAGAAAGCTGCGTGCACGAAGCACCTCGTCCGAGGACGTGCTTTGGCAGCAGTTGCGCGACCGCAAGCTCGATGGATTGAAATTCCGTAGGCAAATGCCGATCGCCGGATTCGTCGCGGATTTCTGTTGCCTCGATCTCGGCCTCACGATCGAGCTCGATGGCAAGCATCATCTCGATCAAGCCCGGCGAGACGAAGCGCGCCGTGTGACGATTGAAAGCCATGGCTTTATCGAACTGCGGTTTACCAATGATGAGGTGAAGGAACGGCTCGACTGGGTGATGACCGAAATCGAGCGCGCAATCGACATTGCCCGTGCGCAGAAGCCGCGAAAGCCTTATCCGCGCTTTGAGTAGGCGCTCTACCCTCTCCCAGAGGGAGAGGGTGCCGCCGGAGGCGGCGGGTGAGGGGTTAGAATATTGGGCGGAAGGCCGCGCGGCGTCACTAAGACAACAATCGTCGTAACCCCTCACCCGGCTGCTCCGCAGCCACCCTCTCCCTCTGGGAGAGGGTTTGCGCGCACCTCGATTGAGCACAACGCCTTCTAAGAGACTCACCGCTTCACCTCCCAGCTTGTGGTGCCGTCCTTATTGTCCTTCAGCGCGACGCCCATGTCGGCGAGTTCGTCGCGGATGCGGTCAGACTCGGCCCAGTTCTTCGCCGCGCGTGCTTCGAGACGGGCGTTGATCAGATGCGCCACGCGGATTTCGTCGATTGCCAGCGACGCCGGTTTCCAATGCGCCCATTCGGCTTCGGTTTTTTCAAACAGCCCGAGAAGCTCACCGCAGGAAACGAGCCGCGCACCGGCGAAGGCAACCTCCTCCCCCGCCTCTTTATAGAGGCGGCGCAAATGCGTGATCGCATCCGGCGTGTTCAGATCGTCATAGAGCGCCTCTTCGAACTCGGGCGGGATCATGGCCTCAGCCGCCGCATATTGCTTGGCGACCGGATACCAGCGGAAGAGTTCGCGCTCGGACTCTTTCAGGCTCGCCACCGTCCAATCGATCGGCTGGCGATAATGCGTCTTCAACATGTTGAAGCGCACGACCTCGCCCTGCCAATCGGCGAGCGCTTGTCTTATCGTGACGAAATTGCCGAGGCTTTTCGACATCTTCTCGCCTTCGACCTGGAGATGCCCATTGTGCATCCAGACATTGGCCATGATGGAATGGCCGAAGGCCGAGCAGGTCTGCGCCACCTCGTTCTCGTGATGCGGAAAGACGAGATCGATGCCGCCACCGTGAATGTCGAAGACCTCGCCGAGATGTTTCCAGCTCATGGCCGAGCATTCGATATGCCAGCCGGGACGCCCACGTCCCCAAGGGCTGTCCCAGCCGGGCTCGAAGGGCTGCGCGGGTTTCCACAAGACAAAATCCATCGGGCTGCGCTTGTAAGGTGCGACTTCGACACGCGCGCCGGCGATCATCTCGTCGAGCGGCCGTTTCGAAAGCTGGCCATAGGCCGGCATCGATGGCACGTCGAAGAGCACATGACCTTCCGCCGCATAGGCATGGCCATTGGCGACGAGCTTCGCGATGATCGCAATCATCTCGGCCATATGCTCGGTCGCGCGCGGCTCGACGGTCGGCGGCAGGCAGCCGAGTTCGGCCGCGTCTTCGTGGAAGATCTTCGTCATCTCATCCGTCAGCACACGGATGTCCACGCCGCGTTCGGCCGCGCGCGCGTTGATCTTGTCGTCGACATCGGTGATGTTGCGGACATATTTGACATGGTCGGCGCCATAGATGTGGCGCAGCACGCGAAACAGCACGTCGAAGACGATCAGCATCCGGCCATTGCCGATATGCAGATTGTCGTAGACCGTCGGGCCGCAAGCATAGAGCCGCACATGCGCCGGATCGATGGGCGCGAAAACGTCCTTCTGACGGGTCAGTGTATTGTAAAGGCGCAATGCCATGGAATCCCTCTCAAGCCTCGAGCGGGATGAGGAAAAGTGCGACGCGGTTTTCCGCCCGCATCCCGCTCAAGATATAGAAAGATCGATCACGTTCGTGGTTTTGGATTGAATCAATCCAAAACCATCGTCATCGATGGCTGGCCTGGGACGCCGGTGTCTTAACTCTGAAAGGAGGACAAGACGGCTCAAGCCAGCACGAGGCTAGCCGATAATAATCTCAATGGTCGGACAAGTTCCGATCGAGCGCGTCATGGTTGAACCATGCCTGTTCAGGGCCCTCCACGTCAAGCTTCTTCGCACGACCGCTCCAAAGCCACTGGCCCAGTTAACTTTTTCTTCAACGGAAGGCGGCAGATTAAGGGAACTACGTAGATTCGACTGTGTTGGCCGTTGGCGACCCGGCCCCGTTCGAGAGATCCCATGTTCCCGGCCCATATCGACTATCGCAGAA
>JAATEW010000451.1 GCA_015655535.1 Hyphomicrobiales bacterium
GCCAGGAAGTCGACGTTCAGGTGCTCGAAGTCGATCCGGTCAAGCGCCGCATCTCGCTTGGCCTCAAGCAGACGCTCGCCAATCCGTGGGAAGTCTTCGCCGAGAAATATCCTGTCGGTAGCGAAGTCGAAGGCGAGGTCAAGAACAAGACCGAATTCGGTCTCTTCATCGGTCTCGACGGCGATGTGGACGGCATGGTCCATCTCTCGGATCTCGATTGGACGCGGCCGGGCGAACAGGTCATCGACGAATATAAGAAGGGCGACATCGTCAAAGCCAAAGTGCTCGACGTCGACCAGGAGAAGGAGCGGATCTCGCTCGGCATCAAGCAGCTCGCCACGGCGCCTGCGAGCGCCGCAGCAGCACCTGCTACGTCTCCAAAGGCTGGCGATGAAGCGGCAGCGGCGCCCGGCGGTCCCGATCTCAAGAAGGGCGCGGTCGTCACCTGCGAAGTCACCGAGGTCAAGGATGGCGGCATTGATGTCGTCGTCTCCGGCACCGATCTGACCTCCTTCATCAAGCGCGGCGAGCTTGCCCGCGACCGCGCCGATCAGCGCCCTGAACGTTTCGCCGTCGGCGAAAAGGTCGATGCCCGCATCACTCAATATGATCGCCGCACCCAGAAGGTCACGGTCTCCATCAAGGCGCTGGAAGTCGCCGAAGAAAAGGAGGCCATCGCCCAATATGGTTCGGCCGATTCCGGTGCTTCGCTCGGCGACATTCTTGGCGCCGCCTTGAAGGCGCGCGAGGACGTTCCCGGCAAGAAGGCCGCCGCGAAGAAAAAGGACGAATAGGTCGTCTTCGTCAGGCTGCGTCTCCGCAACCCCCTCTCTCCAAACCCGCGCGGATCACTGCGCGGGTTTTTTGCGCCGCAAACCCAGGAACAAAAATGCATATCGGTAAGGGCGCGGCCTCAAATCCTGACACAAGTCCAGATCGGAAAAGTCTCGCGACTCTCCCTGGACATGCGATCGGCATCGACTTCGGCACGACGAATAGCGTCGTTGCCATCGCAAGTCCGAATGGCCACGTCGAAACCCTTGTCTGGCCGACCGCGTCGGGGCCGACGGAGACGTTTCGCACCGCCTTGATGTTCTGGCGGGAGGGCCGCAAGACCTTGCATGCCGCGGGCCCCAAGGCGATCGAGCGCGCCATCGCGCAGGAAACCGAGCAGCGCTTCATCCAATCGATCAAAACCTATCTGGCGAGCCCGCTTTTCACTGAAACGCGGCTCTATGGCGAGCGCTTCACGATCGAACGTTTGATCGAAATCTTTCTCGGCCACCTGCTTGAGGAGCTTTCGCCCGAGACGCTTAAAGATATGCCGGTCACCGGGGGGCGCCCGGTGATCTTCGCAGGCGAAAACCCGAACGAGGATCTGGCAGTCGCGCGGCTCCAAGCCGCCTATGCCGGTGCCGGCCTGCCGCAGGTCGCGCTCGCCTACGAACCCTTGGGCGCAGCCTATTGGTACGCGCGCGCCTTGCAGCGGGACGAAACCGTGCTGGTCGCCGATTTCGGGGGCGGCACCAGCGATTTTTCGGTCCTGCGCTTTCATCTGCGCGGCAAGAGTCTGGAAACCGAGGCCTTGGCCCATTCGGGTGTCGGCATCGCCGGTGACACATTCGATTACCGCATCATCGATCATGTCGTGGCGCCCCGCCTCGGCAAGGGCACCTCATATCGGTCCTTCGAAAAGCTTTTGCCCATGCCCGCCTATTTCTATGCGGCTTTCGCGCAATGGCATCAGTTGTCCTGGTTGAAATCGGGAACGACACTCGCGGAATTGAAGAAACTCGCCGCCGTCAGCGAAGAGCCGCGCATGATCGAAGACCTCGGCACTTTGATCGAAATGGATCTTGGCTTCGAGCTCTACCGCGCGGTCGGGACTTTGAAAGCCGAACTTTCGAGCGCCAAAGAAGCTCTATTTACCTTCGACCGCGAGGGCATCAAGATCGAAGCCGAGGTCAAGCGCAGCGATTTCGAGAGCTGGATCGCGCCGGACCTCGCAAAGATCGCCGAGGCCATGGAAAGCGCCATTGCGAAAGCCAATGTCCAACCGAAAGACATAGATGCCGTGTTTATGACGGGCGGTACCTCCTTCGTGCCTGCCGTTCGTCAGCTTTTCACCAAACGTTTCGGCAAGGACCGCATTCATGTCGGCGACGCATTCCAGTCCGTCGCCTCGGGCCTTGCTCTTCTGGCGCTCGATCAGACCCGCCTCAAGACGTGATCGCGGGCGCCTTGCACTGGCGAACAGCGCGCTCTAGATCATTTTATCTGCTTTAGGCGATTCAACCTAAAAGCAGACAAGATGATCTAGATTCAAAAATGTAGAGCATGCTTGGCGCGAAAAACCGCTTACACTTTTTTACAGCATGCTCTAGGTTCCCTCGGCCTATTTGATGGATCGCTGAGGTTACAGAACGCATGACTTCGCTTCCCCCTTCCGACTATCTCGTCGATCGCCGCCAGTTGCGGCGGAAATTATCGTTCTGGCGGGTCGCAGCGATCCTGTGCCTGATCATCGCGATCGTCGTCGCCGGTACACGCCTGATCGGTACCAATGCGGGAAAGCTCACGCCGCATATCGCGCGCCTTTCGATTTCGGGCCTGATCACCGGCGAACGCAAAACCCTGACCCTCATCCACGATATTGGGGAGGCCAAGAATGTCTCCGCCGTTCTCGTCTCGATCGAAAGTCCCGGCGGCACGACGACGGGCGCCGAACGGCTTTATGATGCGTTGCGAAAGCTCTCGGCGAAAAAGCCGACGGTCGCGGTTGTCGGAACCTTGGCGGCCTCCGGCGGCTATATAGCGGCGATCGGGACCGACGAAATCTTCTCGCGAGGCAATTCCATCGTCGGCTCGATCGGCGTGCTCGTCCAATATCCGAATGTCGCAAAACTGCTCGACAAGATCGGCGTCTCGGTCGAGGCGATTAAATCGTCGCCACTGAAGGCGTCGCCCGACGGCTATGAGGAAACGAGCCCCGAAGCGCGCGCGGCGATTGCTTCCCTCGTCAATGACAGTTTCGAATGGTTTAAGGCGCTCGTTAAAGAAAGACGCAAATTGAGCGACCAGGAACTCGCGGCGGTCGATGACGGACGCATCTTCACCGGCCGACAAGGCATAGGCTTGAAACTCGTCGACAAGATCGGCGGCGAGCAGGAAGCGATTGCCTGGCTTGAGCAGGAGCGCGGTATCGGCAAAGACCTGCCGGTTCGCGATTGGACGGAGCAGAAAAACCTCGGGAGCCTCGGAATTCTGGGCATCTCCGCGCGGCTCGCCGAATGGAGCGGCTTTTCCGAACTCAGCCGTACGCTCGATTACGGGCAGTCTCTTTCGGACGCGCGTCTGCTTGACGGTCTCGTATCGATTTGGCAGTTTGATTCCACTCAAGGAAACTGAGCTGATGAGTCTCGTTTCACAGCGAGCATAAATTTCTTTGAGCTTGGATTGAACGGTTTGATGTTGCGGTTCGCCGCCAACCGTGCATCCTCCAAAGATCAGCTCGGCATTGGTCGAACGGGGGAATGCGTGATCAAATCTGAACTCGTGCAGCGGATCGCCGATCGAAATCCGCATCTCTATCTGCGCGATGTCGAAAAGATCGTGAATGCGATTCTCGACGAGATCACCAAAGCGCTCTCGCGCGGCGACCGGGTCGAATTGCGCGGCTTCGGGGCCTTCTCGGTCAAGCATCGCGACGCGCGGCTCGGCCGCAACCCGCGCACGGGCGCCCATGTTTCGGTCACGGAAAAGGCGGTGCCCTTCTTCAAGACGGGCAAGGAAATGCGCGAGCGCCTGAACGACGGCTATTCGGATTGATCCCCGCCGTTGTTAGCAAGTAACATCAAGAGGCCGTGACGCGTAAGGGCCTGCGAGACCTCTGGCATGCAATTCCTGAAATGGCTGCTCTTCGCGCCGCTAGCGCTCATCGGTCTCGCCTTCGCCATTGCCAACCGGCATGAGACGACCGTGTCCTTCGACCCCTTCGCGGGCAATGACATATCGAGCCCGCAACTCACCGTGCCTTTGTTCATTCTCCTCTTCGTCGCGGTCTTGTTCGGCATTGTGCTTGGCGGCTTCGCTACCTGGGTAACGCAAGGAAAGAACCGCAAAGCCGCGCGGCTTGCGAAATCGGAAGCCGACAAATGGCGCAGCGAAGCCGATCGGCTGCGTGCCCAGGTAGGTGCTCAAGCGAGTGCCCAAGGCAGCACTCAAGTCACCAATATCGGGCGTCAGTCGGCTGAAACGGGGGCCTTGGTGCGGCCGTACTAGACCCTTAGATTAAAGGCGCGCGGCGGTTCGAACGCGATCCGTTCAACCTAGCCAATTGCCGGCTTTCCGGCGCCTAAGGCAAAGAATGAGCCTCACCATCAAAATCTGCGGGCTTTCGACGCCCGAAACGCTCGACGCCGCGCTCGCCGCCGGCGCCGATATGGTGGGCTTTGTTTTTTTCGAGAAGAGCCCGCGCTGTATTTCGCTAGAAGCGGCACGGGCGCTTGGCAGCCGGACGGGCGCAACGGCCATGAAGGTTGCGCTGACCGTCGATGCCGATGATGCGACGCTTGCCGCGATCATCGCCGAACTCAAGCCGCAGCTTTTGCAGCTTCACGGATCGGAAACGCCCGAACGCGTCTTCGACGTGCGGACGCGTTTCGGTCTGCCGGTCATGAAAGCAGTGGGTCTTACCCTTAAGGAAGATTTGGCCGCCATCGCGCCTTATGAGGCCGTCGCCGATTGGCTGTTGCTCGACGCGAAGCCCGCGCCAGACGCCGCTTCCCCCGGCGGCAATGGCGAGCCCTTCGACTGGAGTCTGCTGCGCGGGCTTGAGATCGCCAAACCCTGGCTGCTCGCCGGCGGGCTTCACCCGGATAATGTCGCGACCGCCATCGGGATCACCGGCGCGCCCGGCGTCGATGTCTCCTCCGGCGTCGAAAGCTTAGCCGGCGTAAAGGACATCGCCAAAATCCGCGCCTTTATCGCAAATGCCCGGCAGGTGACCGAAGGGCTTGGTTCACTGCGCCAAAGCGGTTAGAGCATCTAAAATGAGTAAACTTGAGATCCCCAACTCCTTCCGCCTTGGCCCCGACGAACAGGGCCATTTCGGCCTCTATGGCGGACGCTTCGTCGCCGAAACCCTGATGCCGCTCATCCTAGACCTTGAGGCTGCCTATGCCGCGGCCAAGGAGGCTCCGGCTTTCCATGCCGAATTGAACGGTCTCCTCAAACATTATGTCGGCCGCCCAAGCCCGCTTTATTTCGCCGAGCGCCTAACGGCGCATCTCGGCGGCGCGAAAATCTACTTCAAGCGCGAAGAGCTGAACCACACGGGCGCGCATAAGATCAATAATGTGCTCGGCCAGATCCTGCTCGCTAGGCGCATGGGCAAGACGCGCATCATCGCCGAGACCGGCGCCGGCCAGCATGGCGTCGCAACCGCTAACTCCTGCGCGCGCTTCGGGCTCGAATGTATCGTCTATATGGGCGCCGTCGATGTCGAACGGCAAAAGCCGAACGTCTTTCGCATGAATATGCTCGGCGCTAAGGTCGTGCCCGTGCAATCGGGCGCCCGCACGCTGAAAGATGCGATGAACGAGGCCTTGCGCGACTGGGTGACCAATGTCGCCGATACATTCTATTGCATCGGCACGGCGGCCGGCCCGCATCCCTACCCGGCCATGGTGCGCGACTTCCAATGCATCATCGGCGAGGAAACAAAAACGCAGATGCAGGAGGCGGAAGGCCGTCTGCCGGATTCGCTTTTCGCCTGTATCGGCGGCGGCTCCAACGCGATCGGGCTGTTTCATCCCTTCCTCGACGATCCGTCGGTCGAGATTTTCGGCGTCGAGGCGGCTGGCTTTGGGCTCGACAAGAAACATGCGGCCTCGCTCGCGGGCGGCCGTCCCGGCGTGCTGCATGGCAACCGCACTTATCTTTTGATGGATGACGACGGACAGATCGAGGAAGGCCATTCGATCTCGGCCGGTCTCGATTATCCGGGGATAGGCCCCGAACATGCGTGGCTGAAAGAATCGGGCCGCGTTACTTATCTCTCGGCGACGGATGCCGAAGCGCTCGAAGCCTTTCAGCTTTGCTCGAAGCTCGAAGGCATTATCCCGGCTCTGGAGCCGGCGCATGCCATCGCCAAAGTGATGGAGATCGCGCCACAAAAGCCGCGCGACCATCTCATGGTGCTCAATCTGTCCGGCCGCGGCGACAAGGATATTTTCACCGTCGCCGATCATCTCGGCGGGATGTGATCCTTCCCCTTTCAAGGAAAGGTGCCGAGCGCAAGCCGGTCATAAATGACGGGCTATGGCGAGACAGATAGGGTCGCCCCATTCGGCCGCTACGGGCCACCCTCCCCGAACGAGGGGATTCGCAAAAGCTTACGCGAGTTTCTTTCCCACCCGGTCAATCAACTCATCCGCTCTCGATAAAAAAAGCTTCAGGATCGGGGACGCATTCGCCTTGTGGTAGCCAATCACCAAATCGATCGAAGGCGCGTCGCCCTTGATCGGGCGGCTGACGACCGACCAGGGCAAAAAGTTTTTCGCATAGGCGGGCAACAGCGCCACGCCGCGTGTCGAGGCAACCAGCGAAATCGCCATCGCAAGATTATCGGCTTCGTGGGCAGGCGCGATGTCAAGGCCGGATCGCTTCAAATAATCGTCGATGACGATACGTAGCGCGGGCGCCGTCTTCGACACGCTGATGAATGTCTCGTCCGCGATCTCTTGTACATCGATGCTGTCGTAAGACGCGAGGGGGTGATCGCTCGCCACCACGACAACCAACGGCTCCTTGACCACGCGTCTGAATGCCAGATCGCTCATATTGGCTTCCGGCCGCATGAAGGCGACATCGAGCTTGCCCTTCACGAGCGCCGTCGCGAGATCGGGCGAATAATGGCTCGACACGACGAGATCTATGTTCGGCAGCTCATTGCGCAGAACATGCATGGCCTCCGGCAGCCAATCCATTTCCTGGCCCGTCAGAAAGCCCATGGCGAAGGCCGGTTTGGCGGGTGAGGCCGCACGCCGTGCGGCCTCACCCGCCGCTTCGACCTGCGTTACCGCGAGCCGCGCATGATCAAGGAAGGCTTTGCCCGCCGCGGTCAATTCGACGCCGCGCGCGCTGCGGATCAAAAGGTCGACGCCAACTTCCGCTTCGAGATCGTGGATCTGCCGGCTGAGTGAGGGCTGCGCCGTATGCAGGCGCCGCTGGGCCGCGAGCGTGAGACTGCCCTCTTCCGCCACCGCAATAAAATAACGCAAATGCCGCAGCTCCATACCCTACCCCATGCCTCAAAGGTATGGCTACGACCCTATAAAGTCTTTCTCAAGCGCACCAGCAAAACCTACCTTCTGGGCATAGGCGGCGCTGAGACCTCAGGCCGTTATGCTCAAAAGGACAAAGCTCATGGCCAATCTTTCCGGAAAAACAGCGCTCGTTACCGGCGCCTCGCGCGGTATCGGACGCGCCACCGCGCTGGCGCTCGCCGAAGCGGGCGCGCAGGTCGTCGTCCATTATAGCCGCGGCGCGAAAGAGGCCGAGGCCGTCGTCGCCGAGATCAGAAAAGCTGGCGGGCGCGCCGACGCCGTCGCGGCCGATCTCGCCGCGCCGGGCGGCGCTCATCTTCTTGCGAAGAAAGTGCGCGAGATCGTCGGCGATAGGCTCGATATTCTGGTGCCGAACGCGGGCGTAGCGAAAAACGCGACGATCGAAGAGACGACCGTCGAGGATTTCGACAATCTCTTCGCCGTGAACGTTCGCGCGCCGTTCTTTCTCGTCCAGCAATTGCTGCCGATCCTGCAAAATGGCAGCAGCATTATTCTGTTGTCGTCATTGGCGGCACACGCGGCGGTCGGAAACCTGCCGGCCTATGCCGCAACCAAAGGCGCAGTGGACGCGATGGTGAAGCATTTTGCAGCCAGCCTTGGGCCGCGCGGCATTCGCGTCAATGCGATCGCGCCCGGCGTCATCAACACGGATATGTCAAGCTTCGCCAGAACCGACGCGGGCCGCGATTTCACGCTCGGCATACAGGCCTTGCAACGCGTCGCCGGGCCGGAGGATGTCGGGCCGGTCGTGGCATTCCTTGCCTCCGATGATGCGCGCTGGATCACCGGCGATACAGTGCGGGTCGACGGCGGCTCGAAGCTTTAATATGGCTTCAAACGCCACCGCACGATGGAGAACATAAATGCCGTTGCTACGCATTGATTTGGTCGAAGGCCGAAATGGCGAAGAGATAAGGGTTTTGGCGGATGCCATCCATCGCGCCATGCTCAAAGCTTTCGGCGTGCCGGAACGCGACCGCTATCAGATCATCGCAGAGCATAAGGCATCCCAACTGATTGCCGAGGATACCGGCCTCGGCATTCCCCGGACCCAGAACTTCGTGTTGATCCAAGTCACCACGCGGCCACGCACTCGAGCCGAGAAGGAGGCGTTCTACCGGCTTGTTACCGAGGAACTCAAGGCCGCGAGCAACATCGAGGCGTCCGACGTGATGATGACGATTGTCCAGAACACGGACGAGGATTGGTCATTCGGGCACGGGCGCGCGCAGTTTCTGACGGGCGAGCTTTGACCCCTCGCCCCGCAGACAGAAAACCAAACCCTCGTCCTTCGAGACGGCCTTCGGCCTCCTCGGGATGAGGGTTTGGTTTTTTACTAACTGCTCAACCCGCCGACCAAGCTCGGCATGTCGAGCGGCCGGAAACCGTAATGCGTCAGCCAGCGCACATCAGCCTCGAAGAAGGCGCGCAGATCCGGCATGCCATATTTGAGCATGGCGATACGGTCGATCCCCATGCCCCAGGCAAAGCCTTGATAGACATCGGGATCGAGCCCGCAGTTTCGCAGCACGTTCGGATGCACCATGCCGCAGCCGAGAATTTCGAGCCAATCCTCGCCCTCGCCAAAGCGGATTTCGCCGCCTTTGCGCGAACATTGAATGTCGACTTCCATCGACGGCTCGGTGAAGGGAAAGAAGCTCGGCCGAAAGCGCATCTTCACGTCGGGCACTTCAAAGAAGGCCTTGCAGAATTCTTCCAGCACCCATTTCAGATGGCCGAGGTTCGCCTGCTTGTCGATGACGAGCCCTTCGACCTGATGGAACATCGGCGTATGCGTCTGATCGGAATCGCAGCGATAGGTGCGGCCCGGACAGATCACCCGGATCGGCGGCTTTTGCGTCAGCATGGTGCGCACCTGCACCGGGCTCGTATGGGTGCGCAGCACTTTGCGTTCGCCCTTGGCGTCGGGCATCAGGAAAAATGTATCGTGCATCTCCCGCGCCGGATGATCCGGCGGGAAATTCAGCTTGGTGAAATTATAATCGTCGCTTTCGATATCCGGCCCTTCGGCGATCGAAAAGCCCATATCGGCGAAGATCGCGGCGAGCTCGTCCATGACCTGCGTAATGGGGTGAATGCGGCCGGCCTCAAGCGGCGTGACGCGCACCGGCAGAGTCACATCGACGGTCTCGGCGATAAGCCTGGCTTCGAGCGCGGCCTCCTTCAAGATTGTTTTGCGCGCGGCAAGCGCTTCGGTGACCTTGTCTTTCAGGGCATTGATCGCCGCGCCTTGGGTCTTGCGCTCGTCGGGCGCCATTTTGCCGAGCGTCGCAAGCAGAGCCGAGATCGATCCCTTTTTGCCGAGCGCCGCGACGCGCACCACCTCGAGCGCAGCCTCGCCGGCGGCGGCTTCGATGGAGGCAAGCACATCGGCTTCAAGCGATGCCAATTCGGACATGGATATCGATCTCTATCTTAGCCTGTCTGATGCGCGGTTTTTGCCACGCGCATCAGAGCTTGTCGAGTAACGCCGGTTTTTAGCTCTTGCTGAAGGACGAGCCAGGCTTTTGCCGGTTGAACCGCGCAGGCTTGGGCGCCGTGGCAGCCGGACCATTGGCATGTGGAGCCCCGCCACGCCCTGCCGCCGGCTGCGGACGCTTGCCCGGCGTATGCGTGCGGGCGCCAGCGGGACCTGCGGCACCATCGGCACGGAACTCGACACTTTTGCCGGGTCCACGCGACGGCTGCCGGTTGCTGCGTCCCTTCGGATGCGGCTGCACCGGACGCTCGGAGACCGCCGGGCGGGGCATCGGGCTTCCAGGCGGAAGCCTGCGATCCGTCGTTGCGATCTTCTCGCGGATCAAGGATTCAATCGCCCGCAGAAACGCCCGCTCCTCACCATCGCAAAAGGAGATGGCAATGCCCGACGCCCCTGCCCGCGCGGTGCGGCCGATACGATGAACATAAGACTCGGCCACATTCGGCAGATCGAAATTGATGACATGGGTGACGTCGTCAACATCGATGCCGCGCGCCGCGATATCGGTCGCGACAAGCACTTTCAC
>JAATEW010000132.1 GCA_015655535.1 Hyphomicrobiales bacterium
GAGCGACATCACCACATATTGATCCTCGATCTCGGTGACCCGCCAACCTCCGATGTCGTCGCCGAGCCGCGCCGGCGCGACCTTGCCGGAAGGATCGGTGCGCAAAAGCGCGCGCGGCCCCCTTTCATCCACGATCACGCCCGATAGGGACACTTGCGGCGGAGGTGCGGGCGGCACGGGCGGCGGCGGAGCATCGGCTCGTGTTGGCGGCGCCGCCAGGGGACGCCGGTCCGGCCTGAACAGCGGTCGCTCCCGCGTCATGGCGAGGCGATCCAAAGATGCGACCGCCACCGGGTTCTCCATCCCGGGCGATGGCGCTTGCGTCTGCAGCTCAGAGCCGTCCGCCCATGCTGCCGGCACGCACGTCATGCCGGCAGCAAGAAGAACATGTAACGGAGGAAGATGCATCAGGCCGTTCTTCTATTCAACGGTGTGAGACAAAGGTTTTGGAGGCTCCACCCAGACGTCGCTCTGCTTGACGCGTTCGATCATTTCCTTGGGATCGAATCTATCGTAATCGGCAGGGATCTCGAATAGGCTTTTGTCTTGCGCTCCAAGCTTGATCGTTTTGATGTCGACGCCGCTTCCGTCTTGGCTGCGGAACCTCAACAGAAATTTGAGCTCAGGATCGACCCAGGCGGTGATCGCTGCGCCTTTAGGCGAAACGGCCCGATATTTGAGCGTCGCATGCCCGTCGATGGCTTCCTCGCCGAGCCGCTCGCAGCGCCATGTGCGGCTTGAATCCGGTATGTCCGCTATCTTCGCCATCATCTGCCACTGTGCGCAGGGCGCGTCAGGGTCGACCGGCACTAGAAGCTGCGTCAATTGCGAGGACTGCTTGGCGTCCATGAACACGAATTGCGACGGCCGGACATAATAGGACACTTTGAGGGAGGGTTCGAGAATGAAGAAGCCTTGAGGAAGCTCGGGCGCGTCGATGCGAACCTTGCCTGCGTCCACGAGAACCTTCCCCGATTTTCCATCCTGGCCGCCGGCATCGATCGCTACGAGGTCGGCGGAAAACGATTGCGCCTGAGCTTGCGCGATGCCGTTAAGCGCCCCGAGCAGCAGAACGGCGGCAATCTGTACATGTCTTAGCATCGGTAAAATCCTCTGATCTTTGCGCCTTATTTCCATTGCGACCATATGGCACCGACCGACCGACTCCAAGGAGCCGGCCGGCGCTTATCGTGTAAGATCGCGCAGGCTAACCGCGGCGCGCGATCACGCAGCCTTTATTCCGTGTAGGGCTGGAGATTCGGTGCGGCCGCGAAGTCGAACATGTCGAACAAATCGTCGAGCGCCGGCATATTCGTCGGAACGTAGGGGTTTGCCTTCTTCGAGGTCGGGTTAGGCAGATTATCGCGGCTGCGATCCGAAATCGGGGTGAGGCCCCAATTGCGCTCGATGAACTTCAGGATCGAGACGTGGTCCGAGTAGCTATGGTTGACCGTGCCGCCGGTAGAATAAGGCGACAAGGAAATCAGCGGAATGCGGGGTCCATCGCCGAAGAAGTCGAGCGGTTGGACGAATCCAGAGTCGTAATAGCCGCCGGCTTCGTCCCAAGTGATGAAGACAGCGGTCTCAGCCTTGAGGTGAGGATTGGCCTCAAGCGCGTCGAGAAGATCTTGGACATAGGCTTCGAACAGATCGATCTTCGAGCTCGACGGATGTCCGTCGAGCAAGCCGTCGGGCTTGCCGTAGGAAACCGCCGGAAGCGTGTTGTTTTTGATATCGGCGATCAGATCCTGGGTATCCTTGACATGGGCGGCGCGCTGCGTCGCATTGCCCATGATCGAGGCGGAATATTGGGCCCAGTTGCAGATTTGACAATAAGCGGCGCCGACCGCATGCGCAGGATCGTTGACAGCCGCCGCACTAAGGTTTGTAGGATTGCTCGGATTGGCAGCAACTTCGTCGTTCGCCAAAGCGACGGCGTCGTTATACGAACCGCCGAAATAGGCCCAGGAGATGTTCTTCGCGCTGAGCGAATCGCCGATCGTGGGGACGGGTGAAGGCGGAATGGATCCATTGGCCGCCGCGTTGGGCACGATCGTACCATTCGGCAGATAGCCGGGGTTGGTATTATCGAGCATATAGTAATGGCCTTCTTTGCAGTTTGGTTCGGCTGCATAGGGCAGGCTGTTGATGTAGCTCACAATCGGAAGCACGCCGGGTTGAGTCACGTCCGCACAGGCGCTGAAGTTATTGTCGGCGATATACTGATTGACCGTGTTGGGAGCGGGGTTCGGATTGGCGATCAGATTCGCCGGCGGTGTCGCGGCATTGCCGTTGCCGTCGCTCCAGAAGGCTGCGTCGCCGGTGCCGGCCATGAAGTGGTTGGCGCCGGTGCCGCCCAGGAACGACTGGTGGAAATTATCGCTGATGGCGAAACGGTCCGCCAAAGATTTCAGAAGCGAAGCTTCTTCTTCCTCGGCATTGTAGAAGCCCATTTCATTGCCCTGGCTGTTATTACCGGCCGAATAGGTCGCCATCACGAAGGGGAAAAGATCGTTCAGGCAGCCGGTCGGATTGGCTGATGTCACGTTGGCGATGCTGCAATCCTGCTGCTGGGCAGCCTGATAGAAGCGGTGCGTCATGTCGCCGGTATAATCGTCGTCATTGAGGTTGGGTCCGAGCAGGACGAAAGGTCCCGGTGGCAGCTTGCCGGCACCCGGAACGCGGGTGTCGAGCGTGCCTTGCGGCAATCCGGTCGCACCCGTCGTCAGCAGTGCAAGATCGCCCGGCTCGATATCTTTCTCGACGCTCGCGAGAGTTGTGCTGGTGAAGGGCGCGCCCGTGTTGCTCTGCGCCGACGGCGCACCGTTCGTGTTCGGCTGAGGCATGAGATTCGTTGTCGTATTATAGGCGGTCTTGGCGCTGTTCGGCGCACCGAAATACCAAGCCGATTGATGCGCAACGGAATATTGCTGCGCGAACGCGAAATTCGGGCCCGGCGTCCCATCGGCGTTGACGATTCCCTTCGACAGATAGTTCGAAATCGTCTGGCCTTTTCCCTTTGGCTTGTAGACGCCAAACGTGTGATCGAAACCGCGATTTTCGCCGATCAAAACGACGACATGCTTGATCGGGCTCTGCGTCTTGAAGGCATCGGCGGCATCCTTTGAGGAGCCTCCGCCATTTTTGGAACCTCCTGCGGCGCCTTTGATGTCGCTGACGACAGAATTAATTTCGCTTTGGACAGCGCTTTGAATCGTGGACTCGATGCCGGCGGTATCGCCGGCCGTCGAAAACAAGGACAGGGACAAAGCAAGTGTCGACGTGCTGAGCGCCGTCGTCAGTTTGAATTTCTTTAATAACTAATTACCGGTGTTCATGGAGGACCCCCAAGTTGCTGAACGAGAGCTCCATAGATCGCAAACGTGACGGGGATTCATCGTTGATATTTCATGTCGGATAAAAAGATATGACATTCGAAGCTGACACTTTAAAATCAACGGAAGCGCGCGCTTTATGCTTCCGAATGTTGTTGTGAATCGAAAGTACAAACAAAATCGGGATAAGTGCGCGCACGTCATATCGTGAGCGATGAAAATCGTAACGGTGTTATGATATGCGAGCACGCATGCGAAAACATGCTTCAACTTGTCGTGTGGACAACGCGGCTCTCTACGGCTCAACTTGATCGCCGGAGTCCAATCAGGTTGTGCGGTCCCCTAATACAAATCCGACCGGCAGGGCGCAGCGGAGTTCGGAGTCGGATGACTTGTTCGATTACCGCCAAGGGCTCGCGCAGATAATGAGCCGATCCAGGTGCGCCAACGTAATTGTCAGC
>JAATEW010000075.1 GCA_015655535.1 Hyphomicrobiales bacterium
AGGATTTCCGCGACGCCTGGTTCATCGGCTACACGAGCCATATGATCACCGGCGTCTGGGTCGGTAATGACGATAATTCGCAGACGAAACATGCCTCGGGCGGCAGCCTGCCGGTCGAGGTCTGGTCGCGCTTTATGAAGGTCGCGCATCAGAACGTGCCGCCGGATTCGCTGCCGCTCGGCATTTGGCGGTCCGCGCCGGCGCCGGCGGATAATCCGATCGCTTCGCTCTTGCCGAATTTCATGCGGCAGGAGACGGCTGCCTATCCCGCGCCGGCGCGGCGCGACGTTGATTACGGCAATGCGCCGATGCCGATTGCGCCCTTACCGCGCGGCGAGCCGGTCTATCGTGACGCGGCAGGACGGGATTCAAGCGGCCGTGACGCAGGCGGCCATGATGCAGCGCATGGCGGCCTCCTGCCGCCGGAGGGCATTCCCAATGCCGCTCCCTATCCGCGGCAGCGCCAAGCGCCGCCTGCGGAGCATAATTTCTTCAGCGATTTGTTCGGTGGATAAAGCGGCACCCAACCTCGCCCGCTTGCGCACCTCTTAGACGCAGTCATGGCCGGCTTGACCCGGCCATCCACGTATTAGCATGAGAATTGATGCATGGATGCCCGGCACAAGGCCGGGCATGACGCCAAGAGAGGAGAGCCAGCCTTATTGCAGGCTCATCAATTCAAGATTGGCCTCGCGGGCATTGGCAATCGCCATGTCGCGGGAATCGCTCAAGATGAGCGGCGTGCCGTCGGCGCCGAGCAGCGCGAAGAGCTTGATGCCCGAGTCGATCGCAGGCGCATTCGGAAAGATCCGCTTCACCTCGTCCGAGAGCATGGGCTTGATATAGGCCAGCGTGCCGCCGCCAAGATGCGCGAATTGTTCGTCGGTGAAGAGCTTTTCGGCTTCCGGCGCTTCTGTCACGGCCACCTCCGGCACGCTCACCTCGGGCGCCGCGGTCTCTGGCTTCTGGGTCTGTTCGTCCAACATGGTCTTTTCCTTTCCGCTTGCGGTCCTTCAAGAACCCGCCAGCACTCGCGAACCTTCAGTCTCGCAACTTTTGCCGTGCCGCCACTTGATTTGAATCAGCTTTGGCGCTGGGTCCGTTTTACTCTTTCATCACGATGTCGATCTTCTTCACTGCCTTTTCCGGCTCCGGCCTGATCAGGTCCACGGAGAGAAGACCATTCGTCAGATCGGCGCCGAAGACCTGCATGCCGTCGGCGAGCAGGAATACCCGCTGGAACTGGCGCGCCGCGATCCCGCGATGGAGATAGAGGCGTTCCTTATCGTCCTGCTGGCGGCCGCGAATGACAAGCTGCCCTTCCTCGACTGTCACCTCAAGCTGATCGCGGGTGAAGCCGGCGACTGCGAGTGTAATGCGCAGGGTCTCGGCTTGGTTGCCCGCCTTGGCTATACGCTCGATGTTATACGGGGGATAACCGTCGGACGGGGCGCGGGTGACCCTCTCCAAGGCGCGTTCGATCTCGTCGAAGCCAAGCAGAAAGGGCGAGTTCAGACTGGGCATACGTGACATAGCGAAGCCCTCAGGCCTTCGTGGGTTGGGGCCCTCTCAGAGGCGCCCCGGTCCTTAACGATATGGCGATGGCGGCTTGGCGTTCAAGAGGGATTTTGGGGGAAATGCTTAGCTTTTAGGCAGGATGGTCGTGGTGATGCGCCTCGGCTGCAAAGGCTTCCACCTCACGCGGTTTCGGTCGAAGGCAGGCCCCTCAGCCCAGGCTGACGGTATAGATGAACTGCACGCCGATCTCGTTCTTGTTGCGCCAGCGCAATTCGGCCTCGACGAGCGTACATTCCACGTCGTCGTGAAATTTGAAGAAGGTCGGCACGGCGATATTGGACAGCAACCGGAGCTTCGCGCCGCCGACAGACCGGTCGCGGACCTGACAGTCGCAAAGGAAATTCTCGCGCATGTCGTAGAGCTGGCCCGTCCGCAAAGACGTGCGGATGCGCCGCGATTTCCGCTTGTCGGCGCCGTTACCCGCCTTCTCGCCCGGCGCGGGCGGTTCCACCACGGCGGTGCCGGATGGATCCGTATTCGCGGTTGGTTTTCCAAATCCGATCATGTCGCATCTGCACTTTGCGGTCAGTGCCCGGCTTATAACGCAACCACTCTAAAGATTGTATTTGCGATGTTTACACCGCCGCAAAATTGCAAGCCGTAGTAAATTATTCATGGCTTCACGTGCAGAAAAACTGTAAACGCCCGCCGTGCGTAAGCTGGAATTATTGAAGCTTTCAAAGCCGTTGCTCCCGGATTGTTTTGTTAACGCATCCTCTCGAGCGAAACCGCCGTCTCTTCCCGCAGTACATTTTTTTAATGCGACCACTTGGCTCGAAACAGCTTGGGAACCTATTTCAGGCCTGCGATCTTGATCCGCGAAAGCGCGGAGCATCGATTTCCGTTAACGCATCCCAAGCGCCAATGGCAGGCTCGCAGTGCTATTCAAAAACCGCCTTTCATCCCTTGGCGGCGAGCATGGCGAGTGCATCGCTTTTGCCCTCGTTTACACGCGAAGTTACTATTCCCATTGGTTTACAAGAAATCATAAGTGGCGGTAGAGGAATGCGATCCAATTCCTCGTCCAACGGGAAGAAGCCATGCGCAAATTGACAGCCATCTGCGGCTTAATCGTAATGCTATCAGCGGCATCCGCTCACGCGGCCGAAGTCATCCGGGTCGCCTATGCCGGCTCCATGGGCGTCGTCATGGATAAGGTGTTCGGCCCCGCCTTCGCAAAAATATCGGGTGATGAGTATCAGGGCATTGGGCAGGGGGCCTACGGGCTCGCGCGGCTGATCGCGGGTAAGCAGATCGAAGCGGATATTTTCGTGTCGATTACGCCCGGCCCGGTGCGCATTCTTCAACAGGCAGGCCTTGTCGATGAAGGAATACCGGTCGCGAGCACATCAATGGTGATCGTCTATAATGAGAAAAGCCGTTTCGCACCGGAATTCGAAGCCGCGAAAGCGGGCAAGGAAGAATGGTGGAAGGTGCTTGAAAGCCCCGGCTTGAAATTCGGCCGCACCGATCCCGCCACCGATCCGCAAGGGCAAAACATCGTCTTCACCATGCTGCTTGCCCAACGCTATTACAAGCAGCCGGATCTCCTTTCGAAAATCCTGGGCGACATTCAAAATCCGCAGCAGATCTTCGCCGAATCCTCGGCCTTCACGTGTCTTGAGGCCGGTCAGATCGACG
>JAATEW010000343.1 GCA_015655535.1 Hyphomicrobiales bacterium
GCTTATGGCCGGCCCAGTCTATTTCTTCGCGATGGATATCGAACATGTGTTTCGTCTTTCATGGTGCGGTGAAGACGAGGGGCCATGTGCAAGACGGCTAGAAGCTGTCGTGAGGCAAGGCTCGAAGCTGCGTATGGCAGCTTCTGGCGATCCTGCCATGGCTCGGTGTCGTCACCGAGGTCTGACCCGGCAGCCCTATGCCGCCGGTGCCAGGAAAAAGATGCGCTGCTGACGCGGCACCCTTCTGTTCGTGTGCGCCGGCCGAACCGGGACGGCGCCTGTAAAATGTCAAAAAAACCGGAATACGAATTTCTGAGCATCGGATTTATCCCAAAACCGGTGCCCACTTTTGGGTCCGATGTTCTGGAAGCTGCCTCGCCGCCCGAAGAGCCGCATTCGGCTTCGAAACGGCAAAAGCGGGACAACCACTTCAAAGAGGCAGTTTCTTGAGGGATGAGCGTGATCCTTGGCTTTAGCCTTCCCGTTTCGTCCGCCGGGACCACTCGTTCTTATAGGGGATTTCATCCCAATTTCTGGACTTAAACTAGGCTCCGGCCCTGGAAATTGACAGATTTCGGGAACGGGCCGGTGTTTCGCGCGACCGTGGCGGATCGGTGCCCCCCGCTCCTTATGTTGCGGGACGAATCGTAGGAGTCAATGGACTGCCGGCCGGACCCGGCAGCGCTCGCGCCCGTAATCCGGTAAAATGGCCCAATTCGAGCGAATCGAACCATTTTTCAGGCAGTTTTGGGCTTAACGGCGGATGCCGAGGCGCTCGATCAGGGACTTATAGCGTGGTTCGTCCCGCGCTTTTACATAGTCCAAGAGGCTCCGGCGCTGCGAGACCATTTTGAGCAGGCCGCGACGTGAATGATTGTCTTTCGCATGTGTCTTGAAATGCTCGGTGAGATTGGCGATCCGTTCCGTCAGGATCGCGACCTGCACCTCGGGCGAACCCGTATCGCTCGGTTTCGTGGCATATTCTTTGACGAGCGTCTGCTTACGCTCTGGCGTAATCGACATCGGCGTTCCTTTCGAACCGGCTCGAAGCCAGACGCTTTCGCGCGGCTCAAGCGGATTGAGGCTTTGTGAAAATCGACCCGCATGGGCAAAGCCGGGATGTCGTCCAGCCAAGTCGAAACGGGAGGGTGAGAGCTCTCCTTTAAGATCAATCGATTTGAAGATCAAGACCCGGCCGCGTTCCGAAACGGGACGGCCGCGGTTGGCTTATCGAAAGCGTGCCCTATAGTCACCCTTGTGCTGCGAAGGCGCGGTTTTTCGGCCGCGGCTGGTCACGGCACACCCAATAGTCCTGAAAGAGGAGGAGACATGCGTCTCTTGATCAAGAAACTCGTGGCGGGTGCTGCGATCGTGGCTGGAATGAGTCCCGCCATCCAAGAAGCTTCCGCCGCGGCCGTTCCGGTCGGCAATCTGGCACCCGTCATCGGCGATGCTCTGCCGGTGCAGGAGACGCAATTCGCTTTCGGCGGCCAGAATTACTGCTGGTACGACGGCGGCTGGCGTGGCCCCGGTTTTTATTGGTGCGGTTATGCGTGGCGTCGCGGCCTCGGCTGGGGCGGCGGCGCTGGCTGGCACGGCTGGCATGGCGGCGGTGGCGGACATGGTGGCGGTTTCCATGGTGGTGGCTTCCATGGTGGCGGTCATGGCGGCTTCCATGGCGGCGGCGGCCACGGTGGTGGTCACGGCGGCGGCCATGGTGGCGGTGGCCACGGTGGCCATCACTGATCCAGCGGGTCGGGGCGTGTATCGACCACGCCGTCGATCAGATTGAGCGTGCGTAATATTTCGCTGGAAAATCCCGCCGCGGCGGCCCTTGTGGTCACCGCGGCGATCTTGTCTTCAAGCGTGAAAAGCGCCGCGCGGGCCTCGGCCATGCTGCAAAGGGCAAAGCGGCATGTTTCGCCCGGCCGCATTTGCGCAAGCCGTCCAATATCGGCCTTGATGACGGATCCGATCTTCGGATAGCCGCCGGTCGGCTGATGATCGGCCATCAGCACGAGCGGCTGCCCGTCGCCGCCGATCTGAATCGCGCCGAGCGCGATCCCGTCCGACACGATATTGAACCCCAGCGCATGTTCGATCTTCGGCCCATTGAGCCGATAGGCCATGCGGTCGGCCGAGGCCATGAGCGTGAAAGCTTCTGAAAAAAGCAGCGTATGCGCATCGGCGGTGAAATAATCATCCTGCGGGCCGAGCAGCATGCGGATCGGCCGCGCATCGCGGTCGAGCCATGGCGCTTCGACGCGTGCGTCGCGCCCTGCCGCGCCTGACTGCGGAAACACGGGCAGGTTGTCGCCCGCTTGAATCATCCGGCCGCCGATGCCGGAGCGCAGATGCGTCGAGCGGCTGCCCATCTCAATGGGCGTGTCGAATCCGCCCTTCACGGAGAGATAGGCCCAGGCGCCCCGGCTGCCTGGCTTGCCCGCCAATCTTTCGCCCGGCCGAAGCGTGATCCGCATCGCCGATGACAAAGCCTTGCCGTCGCGCGTCCAGAGAAAACCGCCGCCGCCAAAGGCGAGATCGAGCGGGACTTCCGTTTCTGCCTCAAACCCGCCGATGGAAATCTCGATCGTCCCGGCATCCTGTGCATTGCCCAAGACCTGGTTGACCGTCCGGAAGGCGGCCCAATCCATCGGCCCCGACGGCGTGACACCGAAGCGCTGCCAATGAAAACGGCCGCTGTCCTGGATCGTGGTGCCGGGACCGGCGCGGATGACCTTGAGATGCGCGGCCATCACACCTCTTCGTGTGCGATGAGAGCGCCCGCCGCCGCGTCGCGGCGCAAGCTCTCGAATGTCGCAAGATCGATGCGCTCAAAACGGACCGCATCTCCGACATCGGCAAAAAAGGCTTGCGCGCGTGCGGAATCGAACATGCGCACCGGCGTCTGCCCGATGACATACCAGCCGGTCGGCATGGCGAAGGTCGTGATGAGCGCCTGGCCACCGGCGATCAGCAACGCGCCTTCCGGCGCGGGCGGGCGTGGCGTGGCGCGGCGCGAAATCGCAAGCTCATCCGGCAGACCGCCCAAGAAAGTGAAGCCTGGCGCGAAGCCATACATATAAACGCGATAAAGCGCATCCGCATGCAAAGCCGCGATGCGCTCCCGCGACAGATGAAGTGCGCTTGAGACTTCGGCCAGATCTTCCGCGAGCGCGGGATCGTAGCAGACGGGGATGCGCCAGCGCCTTGCCTTGCCGGCGTCGCGCTGCGGCGTCACATCCAACCCGCCGAGCATTTCGATCAAAGCCTCAGGCGTTGTCGCACGCGGATCGAAATGAATCATGAGCGAGCGATAGGTCGGCACGGTTTCTATAATGCCGTTGATGGGCGCGGCAGCGATCGCGGCGTCGAGCGCCAGCACATGGTCGTGAATGGTCGGATCGATCGCGCGGCCATATTCGACGACAAGCGCGGATTCGCCGGCGGGCAGAAAGCGTGGGGCGATGTCTTCGCTCATGAGTAGTCCTCACCAAGCTCCATCATGCTGAGGAGCCTGCAATTCATAGCGCGTAGGCGCGATATGAATTGCAGGCGTCTCGAAGCGAGGGAGCGCTCTAGATCTAAGGAACGTCTTGCCACCCTCGTCCTTCGAGACGCCACCTGCGGTGGCTCCTCAGGATGAGGGCTAAACCGAAGCAAAAGGCTTCACCTGAAAGCCCGCTGTTTCGAGCTTCCGGCGCAAAGTCTTTGCCATATGCACAGCATCGGGCGTGTCGCCATGTACGCAAATGGAATCGATTCCGACCGGAATACGCTTGCCGGATTGCGCAATGACGGCATTCTCGGCCACCATGTCGAGCGCGCGCGCGGCGGCCACCTCGGCATCGTGGATCACCGCGCCTTCGGCCGAGCGCGGCACCAGAAGACCTGCATCCGTATAGGCGCGATCGGCAAAAATCTCGCGCGCGACGGCGAGGTTTTCTTTTTCGCCGGCGCGTTCGAGCTCGGTGCCGGCTATGGCGAGAAAGACGAAATTGCGGTCGACCGCTTTGGCCGCGCGCGCGATGGCCTGCGCCATCGTCGCGTCCTCGCAGGCCATATTGCTCAGAGCGCCATGGACCTTCACATGCGTGAGCCTATGTCCGGCCAGGGCCGCGAGCGCCTGCGCTGCGCCGATCTGATAGGCGACGAGCCGTTCGATCTCGCTATTCGAATAGGCCATGCGGCGGCGGCCGAAACCTTGCAGGTCGGGAAAGCTCGGATGCGCACCGACGGCGATGCCCTTGGCTTTGGCGCGCCGGAAGGTTTCCGCCATAATATCGGGATCGCCGGCATGAAAGCCGCAAGCGACGCTGGCGCTCGTCACGATGTCGAGCATGGCTGCGTCATCGCCCATCGCATAGGCGCCGAAACCTTCGCCGCAATCGCAATTCAAATCCACGCTGCGCATGAGTCCGCATTCCTGCCCGCGCCAAGTTTAGCGCGACGGGGCGGCGAAAGCCAATCAGGCGTCAAATTATCGCGCGGATGATTTTTGCTGGAGCTCGCGGTCGATCAGCATATTGGCGATGGTCATCCGATGCGTCGCAATCTCCCTTTGCGATGGCGCGAGGCGATCGGGATGATTGGCGCGCGCGAAGTCGCGGCGGAGCTTTTTGAGATCACTCGCGCTGAGATTTTCGTTGAGGCCGAGTTCTTCCGCGATAGCATCCTGCTCGCAGCTCGCAATGGCTTCGAGCAAAGGTTCGATGGCGTCTTCGAGAACGGCATCTTCGAGATAGGAGGCCTCGAAGACCGTCGCCGCCGCTTGGGCTTGACCGGAGGGTGTCAGTCCCGACAGCATTTGCAGCAGCCAATCATGCGGCTGATGCGCCTGAGATGGGGTGATGGGCGTCGCCACCTCAGCGTCGGCATCCGTCTCGGATGGGCGGATCTGATCGAGGACATCCGCGAATACCTGAGGCTTCGTCTTTTTAAATCCGAACATTGGTTATCAGGCCAGTTTTATCAGGCCGAGCGGCCTGTCATTATCCCAGTCAAGGACAATATGGGGCGAGGCCATTAACCTCGCACTAACAAAGCCGATCGTTTCGCTTGAAGAGCGAAAATTTTTAAATGAACAAAAGGTTAAAATGAGACAGACAATCCGGCTCGGACTTCCGTGCGGCTTTAAGCGCTTCATGTAACCATCCGTCAAAGAATTTCCCGGACAAAGAAGCGCGCGCCTGTTCCAGCGGTGCTCTCTTCCCAAGGACCAGGCTTTGACAAGCGTCACGGCGGATCATTTGAAACCTTTGCGCGACGCACAGGACCCTGCCGCGCATGGAGCCTTTGTGCCGCTGCTCATCTTATTCGTGATGAGCCTCGGGCTTATCCTCACCTGGGCGCGGATCTTGGCCGTCTGGCAGACGGGCTCCATTCACGATCCGGACGACGCTCTGCGGCTCGAACAGGTTCGCGCGCTGCTTGCCGGTCAGAACTGGTTCGACATGACCGTCTATCGCCTCGATCCGCCGGGCGGTGTCTTCATGCACTGGTCGCGGGTCGTCGATATTCCGCTCGCAATTTTGATCAAGGCTTTCGGTCTCGTCCTGCCGGTCGAAGAGGCCGAGCGTCTGACGCGCATCGTCTTTCCCTTGCTGTTGCAAGTTGCTCTCTATGCGGCGATCGCGCGGCTTGCGAAAAGCCTGCTCGGCCGTGCCGCGATCATGCCGGCGGTCTTCATGGTGCTCCTCTCCGGCATTGTCTTCGGGCAATTCCAGCCCGGACGAATCGATCATCATGCGCCGCAGATCGTTCTTTTGGCTTTCATGCTGGGCGGCCTCGTCGAAGCGGTGAAAGCGCTGCGCCTGTTGCCCGCGGCAATATCGGGCGGGCTGGCAGCGCTGTCGCTGGCGATCAGCCTGGAAAACATGCCCTTCATCTTCACGCTCTGGGGCTTAGTTGGAGGCCTCTGGCTTTGGCAGGGCCGGGCGATGCGGAATCCGATGGCAGGCTTCGCGCTGGGCCTTCTCGTCGCTTTGCCGCTCTGCTTTCTCGCGACCGTCGGTCCGGCGCGTTGGTTTCTCTCGGTTCCCGATGCCTTTTCCTTTGGGCAACTCATCGCCGGAATGGCTGGCGCTGTGTTGTGCCTGGGGCTCGCCTTTCTGCCGGGGCGGTTCGATCGCTTAGCCATCAGATTGATGTTCGCCTTGGCCGGTGCCGCGGCCACCTTGTGCCTTGTGGCCCTCATCGGTGCCGGCGCGCTGCGCGAGCCTTTCGCTGGCCTCGACCCGCTCGTGCGCGATGTCTGGCTGTCGAATGTGCATGAGGCTTGGTCTTTCTTGCGGCTGTCGCGGCAGGAGCCTGAAGGCGCGGCGATCTTCATGCTGCCTTTAGTGCTTGGCTTTGTCGCGTCGATCGCGGCGGCCTGCGTCGAAAAAGGCGCGCTTCGTCTTCAATGGCTGCTGGTTTCGGCGACAGTGCTTGCCGGCGTTTTGATGAGCCTCTGGCTCGTGCGGGTTCTCTCATCCGTCGGCCCGATCGCGCCCTTGGGCGGCGTCTGGGCCGTGATGCGGCTCAACACATGGCTCATGCGAGCAGGGCGCCGCAAAGCGACGCTTTGGTCTTTTGGTCTGCTTTTGCCTTTCGCATCGATTCCCTGGGCGCTGGCGATCGGCGGCCAAGGGGCGAATGCAAAGAAGACGTCAGAGAACTGTCTTGAAACGGCGGCTTTCGGACCCTTCGCAACTTTGCCGCCGGGACTCATTCTCGCGCCAATCGACTCGGGCTCGCATCTCCTCGCCTTTACGTCGCATAGCGTTCTGGCCGCACCTTATCATCGCAACAATCACGGCAACGTGGTTGCGCTTAAGGCCTTCCTCGCGCCGCCGGATGTGTCTCGCGCGATTGTGATGGCAAGCGGTGCGAATTATGTCGCCGTCTGCGCGAGCCTTGAAGAAACATCGGTTGTCGGCCAACGCGGACCGCATAATCTCGCATCTGCCTTGGTCGAAGGAGACGTGCCGGATTGGCTCACGCCGGTTTCGGCCGCAAATACGCCATACAAGATTTTCACTGTCCACCGATAAGCTTCCGGAGAAACGTCGATGACTATGCGCTTGCCAATTGCCTTTGTCCTGGCCGGAGTGATCGGCGCGGGGGCTACCGCCGCAGCGATCAATGCCAAGGCGCAGCAGGCGCCGCAAACTGATCCGGCCTCGAATATGATGATGAGGCATGATCGCGACCATGAGTCCTTGCATAAATTCTCGGCGGCCGACCGGGCGGCCTTCTTCGAAGCGCGTGTCGCGGCGCTGCATGCGGGTCTGACATTGACGCCGGATCAGGAGAAGCTTTGGGCGCCGGTGGAAACCGCTTTGCGGGACACGGCAAAGACCATGGCCGACCGCCGCAAGGTCTGGCACGACGAGCCGCGTCCCGCCGATCCGGTGCAATTTCTGAAGCGGGTCAGCGAGGGTTCGCTCGCGCGCGGCGAAGCCTTAAAGAAACTCGCGGATGCGGCTGCGCCGCTTTACGCGACCTTGAACGACGAGCAGAAGCATCGCTTACCGATCCTGCTGGCGCATTTGCGGCCGCACGGGCAGCATTTCGCAGAGGCGGGCGAACATCGCTTTGGACCGGAGGGCGGCGAACATCATGGCTGGTGGTCGCATGAACATCGTGATCATGATGGCCACGACGAAGATCACGATCATTATGATCACTCGGACCATTAAAGATAAGATATTTGAGCTTTAGCTAGCTCTCACGAACTCCATGCTGGCGGCGCATTATGCGCCGCCTTTTTTATTCACGATCCCTTGTTGAGCTTGCGCATCTCGGCGATCAGTCCGGCGGTGGAGGAATCGAGCCCCTCGGTCGAGGCGTTCTTGTCGGCGATGATCGGTGCCAGCCGCAGCGCCAATTCCTTGCCGAGCTCCACGCCCCATTGATCGAAGGCATTGATGTTCCAGATCACCGATTGCACGAAGACCTTGTGCTCATAAAGCGCGATCAGTTGCCCGAGCACACGCGGCGAGAGTTTCTTATAAATGAACGTGCCAGACGGCCTATTGCCTGAAAAGACCTTGTGCGGCGCGAGCGCTTTGATCGCGGCTGCGTCAAGTCCCTGCTTTTGCAATTGCATCTCGACTTCGGCGAGGGAACGTCCGCGCATCAGAGCCTCGCTCTGGGCGAGGCAATTGGCGAAGAGCAGTTGATGATGTTTGGCATCGGCCGCATTGGGCTGCGCCGCGATTAGAAAATCGATCGGTACGATGTTGGTTCCCTGATGCAGCATCTGGAAGAAGGCGTGCTGGCCATTGGTTCCGGGCTCGCCGAAAATAACCGGTGCCGTCTCATGCGCGGCCGGCGTGCCGTCCAAGCTCACCGACTTGCCGTTCGATTCCATTTCGAGCTGCTGCAGATAGGCCGGAAAGCGCCCCATACGCTGATCGTAGGGGATCACGGCCTGGGTCTGGTAGCTCCAGAAGTTGCGATACCAGACGCCGATCAAAGCCATGATCACCGGGCCGTTTTGCTCCAGCGGCGTCTCGCGGAAATGCGTGTCTATGTCCTGGCCGCCGAGCAGAAACTTTTCGAATTTCTCCGCGCCTATGCCGATGGCGAGCGAGAGCCCGATCGACGACCAGACGGAAAGCCTGCCGCCGACGAAATCCCAGAAGCCGAAAATGCGGTCGGACTTGATGCCGAAACCAGCAACCTTGTCGAGCGCCGTCGAGACCGCGCAGAAATGATCGGCGACCGCGGCCTCGCCTAATTTTTCCGCGACGATGGCCCGCGCCGTCGCGGCATTGGTCATCGTCTCCAAGGTCGTGAAGGTCTTGGAGCAGATGATGAAGAGCGTCGTCGCCAGTGGCACATTGGCCAATGTGTCGCCGAGATCGGCGCCGTCGACATTGGCGACGAAATGCAGTTTGAGCTTGGGCGAGACGAAAGGCGAGAGCGCCCGTCCGGCCATGGCGGGTCCGAGGTCCGAGCCGCCGATGCCGATGTTGACGACATCGGTGAAGGGCGCGCCGCTCGCGGAAGCGATCTCGCCCTTGCGGATGGCTTCGGCGAAAGCGAGCATCTTGGCGCGGACATCCCGCACCTCCGGCATCACGTCGCGGCCTTCGGCGATCATCGGGCGATCGGTCAGATTGCGCAGAGCCATGTGCATGGCGCTGCGGTGTTCGGTTATGTTGACGAGATCGCCCGCGAAGAGCGCCGCGCGCCTTTCCTCAAGACCGGCCGCGCGGGCCAGCGCCACGAGCAGATCGAGGGTTTTCTGGGTGACGCGATGTTTCGAGAAATCGAACAAAACGTCGTCGAGCTGGATATGAAACTTCGCGTAGCGCTCGGGATCGGCGGCGAAGAAATCCGCGATCTTTTGATTTTCCATTTCGGCCCGATGCGCATCGAGCGCGGCCCAGGCTTCGGACAGGCTCTTTTGATTCATTGATGCCTCGCGCGAGATAAGAGATCGCGACGCATCGGGAGCGCGCTCGACGCGCTCCCCGGACCCGCCGCTATTCGGCCGTGCTTATCACAGGCTTGCGTTGCGCCAATAAGGCATTGACGGCGAGCGTCACGACAATATTGAGCACAAGCGCAAGAAGCCCGACATAAAGCGTGATCTTCGTGTCGCCGAAGACCAGCGTATGCAGCGGCTTCAACCCGTCCATCCAAGAGAAATAAGTGCCGACAGCCAAGCCGGAAGCCCAGCCCGCCAGCAGAGCCGGCGCACGGAACCAGTTCGTAAATAGGCCGAAGACGACGGCGGGAAAGGTCTGCAAGATCCACAATCCGCCGAGCAATTGCAGATCGAGTGCGAATTGCGTCGGCAGAAACAGGATCACCAGCAATGCGCCGACTTTGACCGCTATGGAGGTGATTTTCGCGACCTTTGCCTCGCCCGCGTGGCTGATGTTTGGATCGACATAGGCCTTCCAGACATTGCGGGTGAAAAGATTGGCGGCGCCGATCGACATCACGGCGGCGGGCACAAGCGCTCCGATTCCGATGGCGGCGAAGGCGAAGCCTGCGAACCATCCGGGAAACAACGTCTTGAAGAGCATCGGGACGACATCGTTGTTGCTCGTGACCTTTATGTGGGCGGCATAGCCCATATAGCCGAGCAGAGCGATGAGGCCGAGGAGCAGCGTATAGGCCGGCAGCAGCATCGCATTCTTGCGGATCGTCTGAGCGCTCTTGCTGGCGAAAATGCCGGTCAGCGTATGCGGATACATGAAGGCTGCGAGCGCCGAACCGAAAGCGAGCGTCGCATAGGGGATATATTGCGAAGGCGCGAGCAATATACCGCCCGATCCCTTGGCCTTGAAGGCCTCGTCGGCCGCTGAAAAGATCGCGCCATAGCCGCCAAGCTTCAGCGGGATGAAGGCAACCGCCACGAGGACCACGATATAGATCATGATGTCTTTGACGAAAGCGATCAAAGCCGGTGCGCGCAGGCCCGAGGAATAAGTGTAGAGCGCGAGCACGAGGAAGGCGAGCACAAGCGGGATTTCGCCGGTGAGGCCAAGTGCCTTGATGACCGCCGCCATGCCGATGAGCTGCAGCGCTATATAGGGCATGGTCGCGATCATGCCCGTCAGCGCGACGGCGAGTTCGAGCCCGCGCGATTGATATTGATCGTGAACGATGTCGGCGGCGGTGACATGCGCGCCGTCCTTGGCGCGGCGCCAGAGGAGCGGCATCACCGCGAAGACGAAAGGATAGACGATGATCGTATAGGGCAGGGCAAAGAAGCCGTAGGCGCCGACGCCATAGACGAGCGCCGGAACCGCGATCACCGTATAGGCTGTATAAAAATCGCCGCCGACCAGAAACCAGGTGATCCAGGTGCCGAATTGCCGGCCGCCCAATCCCCATTCGTCGATATGAGCGAGGGTCGCGGGGCGCCGCCATTTCGCGGCGACGAAGCCCATGACGGTCACAAGCAGAAAGAAGAAGACGAAGACGGCGATCGCCGGATAGTCGAGCTCACTCGTCATCGGGCAGACTCCGATAGACGAGGTAGATCAGCACCGAAGTGATCGGCACCCAAGCGAGCTGATACCAATAGAAAAACGGAAAGCCGAAAAGATCGGGGGCCGCCCTGTTATAGAGGCCGACGATGAGCAGTCCGAGATAGGGCAGCAGCAACAGGAACCACAGCGGGCTCGGGCGGGATTTCGGCATGTTTCCAATCCAAATAAGATCGACAAAATTGAGCTTATTTGGAATCCGCGTTATTTTCGAGCCTTGCCTTTAGTTCTAGAAGTTTTGCAAAGGGCGAATTGGGATCTGGCTGACGCTCGCGCGGCGGACGCGGTGCATTTGCCGGCTTGTTCTGGCGATCCTGGCGATGTTCGCGGTCCTGGCGATGCTCATCCGGACGCTGACCCTTGGGCCCGGACTTGCCGCGCCGATTGTCGAAATGCGGCTTGGCTCCTTGCTCTTCCCCGGTGCCCGCTGCCGGCACAGCGCCAGCTTCTTGATTTTGTTTTTGATTTTCGCGGCGCGGCTGATGCCCGCGATTGTCATTCCTGTGGCGATTACCTCTGTGAGCCTCGTCGCGGCCCTCATGTTTTGCCGCTCCGGCTGCACCGGCTTCGGCCATCTCCGGCGTTGCCGCGGCGATGGCCGGTGTGCCTGGAACTGCCGCATGTGCATGCCGTGCAGGCCGGTGGCGCTGATTGCGCGGTGCAGCATGTTTCTGGTGATGCTGACGATGCGGATGCCAGACCTCGATGAGCTGCGGTTCCGGTTCGGCGGCGGGCTCCGATACCACGGCTTCTGCCTGATCTTCCGGCGTTGCCGTGACGGGTTCGCTCGCGGCCTCGGCTGCGATTTCCACCGCGCTATCCGCAGGCGTTTCCACCGTCGTTTCGGTCGGAGTCTCGGCTTGAATTTCGTCTTTGGCTTCGGCCTCAGCTTCGACCGGTGCCTCTGCCGATGTTTCAGCAGTCTCTTGAACAGGTCCCTCTTGAGCAGGTGTTTCTTGAACTGGCACCGTCTCTTCGGCGGATGCTTCTCCGGCAGAGTCCGGCTTCGCCTTAACCGCGCTTGCGTCTGCGTCCGGCGTCTCTTCCGTGGCCGGCGTTTCTTCGGTTGCCGCGGGCTGCGTCACATGCACGGGTTCGGTCGCAGCCTTGGGCAATAAAGGCACGGTGATCGCCGGGCCTTTGCGGCTCTCCGATTGATAGCCGAGGGAGCGCAGGATCGAAGCGAAACTTTCGCCCGAGCACCCCGCGAGCGATGTCATGTTGACGGTCACGACGAAGCCGTCGCCATCGGCCGAGCCTGGCGGCGGATCGCCGGGCGTGGTGCCGGGCCTGTAGGCGACGGCGGGTCGGATAAGATCGGCAAGACGTTCCAGAATATCGACGCGCACGGCGCGGTCGCCGCAGACGCGAAAGCCCGCGGCGCGATAAAGGCCCTTCGGTACATCCTTGTCGGCGACGAAGGAGGTGCGCCCGGACGAGGCGAGATGCGGGACTTCATCGAGCCCCTTGATCTCTTCGACGCCGCCATGACGCAGCGCCCAAAGTTGCGCCGCGAGCGCGCGCGGCGCGGGCTTCACGAGCTGCGGCAGATAGAGATGGAAGGCGCCGAAGCGCACGCCGAATTTGCGCAAAGCCGCGCGGGCGTCCTGCGACAGGCCTTTGACGTCCTCGGCGACGCGGGCACGTTCGAGGATGCCGAGCGCTTCGGCCACTTGGAAGGCGATGCCGCGGGCGATGCCTTCGAGTCCTTCGCCTTTTTCGAGCTCCGCCAGCGGGCCGAGAAGCTTCTTGATATGTTGCGCGGTCCAAAGGTCGAGCCGCCTTTGCACCTTTTCGAGGTCGGCGCCGGTCAATTGCTCGTCCGAGAGAATGCGCGCGCGCGGTTCGAGGATATGCGCGCCGTCGACAAGTTTCGCGACCGGCTCGCCGAGCCAGCGAATCAATCCGTCATTGGCGAGAACGAAGGCTTCGTCGACCGCTTCGTGAACGCGTGTCGCGCGCCCTTCGATTTCGCTGGCCAAAGCCTTTTGCGCGGCGGCATTCAAAGTTCGCGCCGCTTCGCCGCCGGCCTGTGGGTCGGCTGTGAAGCGAAAACCGTTGAGATGGCCGACATGCTGGCCTTCGACCATCACGTCGCCGCTGCTCGTTACTTCCGCTTCCAACATCACATTCTCTCTCAAGCGACGCATGAGCACGCTCGTCCGCCGGTCCACAAACCTTTGGGCGAGACGCTCGTGCAAAGCGTCCGACAATATGTCCTCTACCCGACGCGTGACCCCCTGCCAATGCTCGGGGTCATCAAGCCAGTCCGTTCTATTCGCAATGAAGGTCCAGGTGCGAACCTGAGCAATTCGTGCGGATAGGGTATCGAGGTCGCCATCGACCCGATCCAATACACTGACATGCCGGGCGAACCAATCCTGCGGAATATGGCCGGCCCGCACAATAAAGTGGAAGATCGAAAGCACCAATTCCGCGTGCGCCGCCGGGGATAATTTCCGGTAATCGGGGATCTGGCAAGTTTCCCATAGCCGCGCGATATCGGCTTTCGTCTTGGCGGCGCGGAGCACTTTTTCGTCGCGGGAGGCAATTTCCAGCACCAATTGATCTTCTGCAACGGGCGCGCGCGTCAAGCCGGGCTCGTTCGGTGTGACATCGAGCGAGGCTGCGAGCGCCGCCAAAGACGAGAAATCAAGATCGGTGTTGCGCCATTGCAGCATACGAATCGGTTCAAAGCGATGATCTTCCAAGGCTTCGACCAGTTCGGCGTCGAACGGCGGACAACGCCCGGTAGTGCCGAATGTGCCGTCGCGCATATGGCGTCCCGCGCGTCCGGCGATCTGACCGAATTCGGCCGGTATCAAACGCCGGTAATGCCAGCCGTCGAATTTTCGGTCGGACGCGAAGGCGATGTGATCGACGTCGAGATTGAGGCCCA
>JAATEW010000449.1 GCA_015655535.1 Hyphomicrobiales bacterium
CGTCTCAAGCACTTCCGCCGTTTCGCCACCCGCTACGACAGACGCACCGTTCACTTCTCAGGCTTCGCTCACCTTGCCGCTGCCATGATCTGGCTGCGATGAATGTCGATCCGTCCTAGAGCGTCACGCGGCTTTCCGGCTCCAGCGCGCGAGGCCGGCTCCGGCCAGAACCACGGCCATGCCGGCCGGTGCCCACCAAAAGGCGAGCTGCGCGAAACGCGGCCGCATCCAGGCGGCGACCGTCGGATCGGACCCAATGAGATCGCCCGCGATCCAGCCGAGCAAGGCCGCGCCCGCCCAGACCAGTAAGGGAAACCGGTTCAAGAGCGCCAGAACCAGGCTCGAACCGAAGACGATCAGCGGAATCGATAAAGCCAGACCGAAGATGATGAGGACGAGATCCTCTTTCGCGGCGGCGGCGATCGCGATGACATTGTCGAGCGACATCACACCGTCGGCGATGGCTATGGTGCGGACCGCCGCGAAAAGGCTTCGCGCCGGTTTCACGGTCTTTTCTTCTTCCTGATCGAAAACGAGCCTGATCGCGATCCAAAGCAAAAGCAGGCCGCCGGCGACTTTGACGAAAGGCAGAGTCAGAAGTTCGATGACGACGAAGGCGAATAAGATTCTGAGCGCGACGGCGGCCAGCGATCCGAGCAGGATTCCCCACCGGCGCTGATGGTCCGGCAAGGTCCGGCAGGCGAGCGCGATGACGACCGCATTATCGCCGGAGAGAAGAATATCGATCCAGATGATCTCCAGAATTGGGAGAGCGATCGCCATCGTTTCTGGATGCGACGCTCCTATGCCCGACGCGAACTCCGATATCGTGACTGCGAATTGTTGCAGCTCATGGAGGAAATCCATCCGTCAAGTCCCGAACACTTCGATAGCGGAAGAAAGCGTCCGCGTTGTTTGGCATCTCAAGACTGGTTTGTCACGATGAAGCTTTGGTAATGGCTTCTGGAATCCCCGCTGCGCCGCCGGCAGCAAGGCCGTGATGAGAACGATCGCCGCACGCGTCAGCATCGAGGCGCGCATATGCGGCACATGGATGAAGCCGACGGCGCGATGGGTCCCCGCGGCCATGGCGAGCGAGAGATAGAAGGTCTGATTGCAGACATAATCGCCCGCGTCATTCGAAGGCCTGCTCGCGATCCAGGCCCCGTGCAGCGCCGCGTTCAGCGCAGACACCGGGAGCCTCGTCCGTCTCACGGCGGCGGTTCCGCGCAGGACGCTGGAACCCGGCGCGCATCGTCCCGCGGCATCCGGCGAAGTGCCAAGATGGTTTAAGGCGCGCGTCTCGATGCTGATCGCGCGCCGCCCGCCGGCAAGGCCGAAATGCAAAATGACGTCGGGGGCGGTCTCCGCGATCAAGACTTTCAATCTCGGCGCGATTTCGTCATAGACGACGGGCAAAACCCGCCGCTCAAGCTTGACACCGAGCCGTGCCAGCCGCCGTTCATGGACGGCCAAATTTCGCATCAAAACCGCGGTCGGATTATGCGGAGCGCCCGGAAAAGCGCCAAAACCCGTGACGAGAATGACGGGACGCCTCATTTTAACCTTTCGTAGCCCTTGCCGGGCATATGTCCCATTCTCGACATGTTCAAAGCCCAAAAGCTACTTATGCGGCGTGATCTTCTCATTTCACCACGGTTTGACGTCCGAGGCGGGTTTCCGCATAGGGTCATTGCCGCCGTTTTTGGCCTTTCGATGGTCCTTGCCGGCTGCGCCGGCTCCGGTCTCTCCGACATATCGACCAAAGTCGCGTCCATCGGCGATTTTTCGTCTTCCGCCGCGCCCGCGACGGCGCGCACCGTTTCGGCCTTCGTCGTTTCCACACGCTCGCCCGATCATAAGGGCTCGACCGACAATGCAGCCCATCTCTCCTTGCAGATGATCAGCGTGCCGCCTGGCCATCAGGCCGGGCAGATGGAAAAGCCGATGTTCGGCAAAGCCGATCCGGAGAAGCATTTCGCCGTCACGGCCAATCGCGAATTGGACGATGCGACATTCCAAGCCGAACTTGCGAGCCATTTGTCGGGCCGTATCGGCTCGAACCGCGACGTGCTGATCTTCGTGCATGGTTTCAACACGAGCTATGACGACGCGCGGTTTCGTCTGGCCCAGATCGTCGCCGACGGCCGTTTCGGCGGGGTGCCCATGCTCTTCACATGGCCGGCTACCAGCAACCTGCTCGATTACGAGGCGGCGAAGGAAAGCGCCGCGGCCTCGCGCGACGCGCTCGCCAAATTGCTGCAGGAACTGGCGGTCGCACCCGGCGTCGGCCGCGTTCAGATCGTCGCCCATTCCATGGGAACGTGGCTCGCGATGGAAGCTTTGCGCGAGGCGGCGATCGCCGGCATGCCGGATCTGAATGGCCGGCTCGGCAATGTCATGCTGGCCGCGCCCGATATCGATCTGTCGGTCTTCCGCGCACAGCTCGCGCGGCTCAATGCGTCGCATGTGTCGGTTCTGGTCTCCGCCAATGACCGCGCGCTGTCCATCTCGCAGAGGCTTGCCGGCAATCGCCAGCGCGTCGGCGCGCTCGATCCGCGCAATCCGGCCGATCGCGAGGCGCTCCAGCAGCTCGGCGTGAAGGTCTATGATCTCTCCGGTGACTCGGTCGGCTTCATCGGGCACGACACCTATGCCGACGCGCCGGAGATCGTGCGTCAGCTCGGAGCGCAGATCGGCGCGCCACGGCTTCAGGACGCCAATGTCCAATCGATTCTGGGCGACAGGCCGGTGTCTTCGGATGTGGCGGCGGAACCCCTACCCGCGACCGTGCCCGCCACGGCTGCGACAACCCCAGGCGCTGCGGCCGCCAGCGCGACTCCGGCACGGTGAAGAAAGAAAAAAGCCGCTGTTCGCGGCTTGCCGATCATTCCCCGTTTTTTTCCCGGTCATCATGCAGGAGCACGTTCAGCAACGAGTTATGAACTTCGATGTGCCCATTGTAATTTATGTAGCCGAGCTGCCGGAATTTATTCATGAAAAAACTGACGCGAGAGCGTGTCGTTCCTATCATATCGGCAAGCGTCTCTTGACTAATGGCATGTATGAGCGGTTCCGGCACGCCTTCTTTTCCGAAGTTCGCGAGGTTCAAAAGAAGGCGCGCCAGACGCCTCTCGCTCGAATTGAACAATTGGTCGACGAGATCTGCCTCTACGCGAATGTTACGCGCCAGCAAATAGGCCGTGAATTGTCCGGCAAAGTGAGTGTCGCTCCGAAGCAATTCGAGCGCAGCCGCACGTTCGAGACGAGTGACCACGCAATCCGTCATGGCAATGGCGGAATGGGCGCGTGCGGTCTGACCAGTCATACATCCTTCGCCGCAGAAGCTGCTTGCCTTCAGGATCGCGATCACAGCTTCCTTGCCGTGCCGTGAGACAATTGAAACTTTGACGCTTCCCTCCTGAATGAAATACAGCGCATCGCAAGCATCATTTTGCAAAAAAAGCGGTTTGCCCTTGGCATAGATAATATCTTGTTTGACCCCGGCAGGGTTGGTCGAGAGAGGCAGATGATTTGGTTTTTTGCGCTCGTCGGCCATGGATCCGCCTATGACGCTGCGAACCAATCCATTAAGATCTCGTTCCGGCGTATCTGAGTTTCTCAAAAATAAATTAAGGTTGTTTTGCAGATACGTATATGTGGGGCTTCTACCTAGGAGTTCTACAATGATAATTCAGTCTCCATTTTTACGGTATGCCCCTTCCACAACTAATGTGGTTATAAATCGTTCCTTTATTTATTTATTTCATTGAATATATTTGTCGGGATGATGTCGAATATTGATGAAAACCGCATGTTGTAGCTTGCACATAGTCGGCTGCGTCTTGTGAAAGCCCCGAGGAGGATGCGCAGCCTGACCGGCCAACCGACATTTGAGTCGCGATCTCGCCCACCTATGTAATCAACGGAGGCCCTCGACCGCTCAGGTCGCGTGTGCCTCAGACTGTGGAGAAAGAATGCTCATTCGATACGGCTACGACATCACTGTCGGCTGCGCTCAACCAACAGCGATGGTCTGTCTTCTCACCATCCACGATGAGAGAGCCGCCGATATCAAAGTCGCCGAGACATTCACAACGACGCCTCCCATCGTCACGACGACCTATCACGATCTCTATGGCAATCTTTGCCGCCGCTTCGTCGCGCCGGCCGGCGACCTGACGATCTTGGGCGATGGTGTGGTCGAGGATGACGGCGCGCTCGATTCCGTCGATCTTGGCGCCGAGGAAATGCCCGCGGCGGACCTGCCCGACGAATGCCTCGTCTACCTCCTGGGCAGCCGCTATTGCGAAACCGACAAACTCAGCCAGATCGCTTGGGACTTATTTCAACACGCCCCGCGAGGCTGGGGCCGCGTGCAGGCGATTTGCGACTTCGTGAACCAGCATATCGCCTTCGGCTATCACAACGCGCGATCCACACGAACAGCCTTCGAGACTTATCAGGAGCGCATCGGCGTTTGCCGCGATTATGCGCATTTGGCCATCGCCTTCTGCCGGTGCATGAACATCCCGGCACGGTATATCAACGGCTACCTCGGCGACATTGGAGTGCCTATCGTCGACCCGATGGATTTCAGCGCCTGGATCGAGGTCTATCTCGGCGGCCGCTGGAGAACCTTCGACCCTCGCAATAATATCCGGCGGATTGGGCGCATCGTCGTGGCGCGGGGCCGCGACGCGGCCGACGTGCCGCTCATCAACTCATTTGGACCGCATATTCTGAAGTCGTTTCGGGTATGGGCCTATGAGGTCGCCGATGCGACCGCGCAGCCGGTGACTGACCCGGCGACGGTCTCATCCCACGGCTGCGCTGGATAAGGCAGCTTAATCAACACCTTCAGAAGGGCTGAAAGAGTGTGGTGCGGCCAAGAGGACTCGAACCTCCACGGGTCTCCCCACTAGCACCTCAAGCTAGCGCGTCTACCAATTCCGCCATGGCCGCGAATTCCCGCACGACAGGCCTGTGACGGCGACATCGGGAGTGGCGTCGTCTAACAAATCAGGCGGGGCCTGACAAGGCTCCGTTCGTGTGGAATGATCGAAGAGATACGCCTGGAAGCGAAACCTGAGGCCGGACAAAGAAAATGTCGCGCCGCGAGAACCTGAAACCTTCATTTTTGCCGATGCCGGGCACCCCGCCCGTCGAATGGCGGATTTCGGAGGGTCTGATCGATTACGCCCAGGCCGTCGCCGAAATGGAGGCGCGAGTGGAGGCTATCGCGGCCGGAACCGCGCCCGAACAGGTCTGGCTTCTCGAACATCCGCCGCTTTATACGGCGGGCACCTCGGCCAAGGACGGCGATCTGAAAGAGGCACGCTTTCCCGTTCATAAGACGGGCCGCGGCGGCCAATTCACCTATCACGGCCCCGGCCAGCGCGTTGCTTATGTGATGCTCGACCTGAAGCGCCGCAGGCAGGACGTGCGCGCCTTTGTCGCCGCGCTGGAAAGCTGGATCATCGCGACGCTTGCCGCCTTCAACATAAAAGGCGAGCGGCGCGAGGACCGCGTCGGCGTCTGGGTCAAGCGGCCGGAGAAAGCCAAAGGCCTAGACGGCGAGAGCGCCGAG
>JAATEW010000136.1 GCA_015655535.1 Hyphomicrobiales bacterium
TCAATAGAGCGGTGAAAGAGATTTCGATGGTGGACAAGATTCCGATGACGCCGGGTGGTCATAGCGCCCTCGAAGAGGAATTGAAGCAGCGCCAGCAGGTCGAGCGGCCCCGGATCATCCAGGCCATCGCCGAGGCGCGCTCGCATGGCGATCTGTCCGAAAATGCCGAATATCATTCCGCCAAGGAGGCGCAATCCTTGAACGAAGGCCGCATCGCCGAACTTGAGGATAAGCTGTCGCGCTCTGAAGTCATCGACGTGACGAAGCTTTCCGGCTCGACGATCATGTTCGGTGCGACCGTGACGCTCGTCGACGAGGATACGGAAGAAAAGAAGATCTATCAGATCGTCGGCGAGAGCGAGGCTGACGTGAAGGCCGGCAAGGTCTCGATCACGTCGCCCACCGCGCGCGCGCTGATCGGCAAGAAGGTCGGCGACACGGTCGAGGTGAACACGCCCGGCGGCGGCAAGAGCTATGAGATTTTGAAGGTGGCGTTCCAGTAGAGCCCATCCTTGGGGGGCGTCATGCGCGGGCTTGACCCGCGCATCCAAGCACCTTGCTACGAAAGCGGGCTCGGCCGCGCAAACTTCCGGGCCGCTCGCCTGGATGCGCGGGTCCAGCCCGCGCATGATGGGGCGCGTTCACGGAAAAAACGCGACGATGCCCGGGTGTTTCTCGATCCCCGAATAATCGTTCTCGGCCTGCGCCTTGGCGAGATCATAAGCCTGCTGAAGGTTGAGCCAATAGCCGGGCTCCTTCGAAAAATAGAGCCCGAGCCTTATTGAGAGATCGGCGTCGATCGGCGCCTGGCCGCGCAAGACCGTGCTGATGAGGTCGCCCGAAACTTTGAGCGCGGCAGCGAGCGCATTGCCGTTCATGCCGAGATCGGAAAGATATTGATCTTGCAGAATGCGGCCGGGATGTTTCGGAGCCTTTGCCATAGTCGCTCTCGCACTTTCAGGTTCTTCAATCGACGTGCGCGATCCTTCTCCCACTGGGAGAAGGTGTCATGCGAAGCATGACGGATGAGGGGTTACGGTCTTTGGCATGAGGTCGTAACCCCCCACCCGCCGCCTTCGGCGGCACCCTCTCCCTCTGGCAGAGGGTTCGCTCGGCAATGTGACGTGCCATCATTTATAACGCAACAGGCTTCGTCGGATAAGCCTCAAGGGGAGCCGCCTCCAGCGCCAGCGCTTCGTCTTCCTTCAACAGCGTGCCGGTGCATTTGAGCTTTCGCGCCAGCGCGATCATCGCCAGAATGCGCTTCGCGGCTTCTTCAAACGGAAGACCGTCGGGCCTGATGTTCGAGATACAATTGCGGTTTGAATCTTTTCTGACACCCGCCTTCGGCGCATAGGTGAGATAGGCGCCAAGACTGTCGTTGGCGGAGAGGCCCGGCCGCTCGCCGATCAGCACCACGACGAGCTTAACGCCCAGCGCCTCTGCGATCTCGTCGCCGAGCGCGACGCGGGCTTGTTGTGCTATGACGGGCGGCGCGAAGCGCCAAGCCGGCGAGACAGATATGAGTTTCGCGAGCGCCGCGCCTTGTGCCTGCAGGGCTTGTGCCGAAAGGCCATCGGCCAGCATCAAAGCCGCATCGTAGGCGCCAGGAAGAAGCAGCGCACGGCTTTCCGCTGCAAGGCACCGCCCGAGATCCGGGCGTTGCAAATATTGCGCGCGGCTCTGCGCTTGGCTTTGCACCACGACGGTTGAGGGATCGCCCAATTGCGACATCAAGCTCTCAATATCCAAATGCGCATGCACGGCATCGCGCGCGCGCGCATGGGCCAACGCGAATTCGAGCACGCGCTGCGTCGGCAGCGAATCGCCGGTCCGGCCGAGCGCGATGCGCGCCGTGGTCGCACGCCGCAGATAGGCCCAAGGATCATAGGAAGGATCGGATGACAATTCTTCGTTCATGACGATCCCAACAGCTTCGCCGCGCCGCCGTCTAGGCGCGGCCGCACGCGTCCCGCGCCGTCCATGATGCCCATCTTCATGAGCCAGGCTTCGAATTCCGGCGCGGGCCGCAGGCCAAGAACGGAGCGTGCGTAAAGCGCATCGTGATAGGAGGTCGATTGATAGCCGAGCATGATGTCGTCGGCGCCGGGCACGCCCATGATGTAAGTGCAGCCAGCGACGCCGAGCAGAGTCAGAAGCGTGTCCATGTCGTCTTGATCGGCCTCGGCATGATTGGTGTAGCAAATGTCGACGCCCATCGGCAGGCCCATGAGCTTGCCGCAGAAATGATCTTCCAGTCCGGCGCGAATGATTTCCTTGCCGTTGTATAAATATTCCGGCCCGATGAAGCCGACGACCGTGTTGACGAGAAGCGGGTGATAGCGCCGCGCAACCGCGTAGGCGCGCGCCTCCATCGTCTGTTGGTCGACGCCATGATGCGCCTCGGCGGAGAGCGCCGCGCCCTGGCCGGTCTCGAAATACATGAGATTTGCGCCATCTGGCGCGCGCTTGAGCGCGCGGGCCGCGTCATGCGCTTCATCGAGCATGGCGAGGCTTACGCCAAACGCATCATTTGCGGCTTGCGAGCCTGCGATCGATTGAAAGACGAGATCGACCGGGCCGCGTTTTTCCATCACCTGCAATGTGGTCGTGACATGCGCGAGCACGCAGGATTGGATCGGAATATCGAAACGCTCGCGCAATTCGTCTATGCGTTCGAGCAAGAGCAACGCCCGCGCGGCGCTGTCGGTCGCGGGATTGATGCCGATACAGGCATCGCCGCAGCCATACATCAGTCCGTCGAGGATGGCGGCGCCGATGCCGGCGACATCGTCGCTCGGGTGATTGGGTTGTAGGCGCACGGATAAGCGCCCAGGCAAGCCGATTGTCGTGCGAAACTTCGTGACATTGGAGATTTTCCGCGCGGCGAGAATCAGATCCTGATTGCGCATGAGCTTGGAGACGGCGGCTGCCATCTCGGGCGTGATGCCGGGCGCGAGCGCTTTGAGCGCCTCGGTTGTGGCTTCATCCGACAAGAGCCAGTCGCGGAGCGCGCCGAGGGTCAGCGTACTTATCGTTGCGAAGGCCGAGGCATCGTGGCTGTCGATGATCAACCTCGTGACGTCATCTTCCTCATAAGGAATCAGAGCTTCGGAGAGAAACTGTTTCAGCGGAACATCGGCGAGCACCATGCGCGCGGCGACGCGCTCCTCATCGCTCGACGCGGCGAGACCCGCCAGCCGGTCGCCGGCGCGGGCCGGCGAGGCGCGCGCCAAAAGCGTCCGCAGATCGTCGAAGACGTAACGGGTTCCGGCAATGGGGGAGACATAGGGCATGGGCTTACTGCTGAGTTCTTGTTTCGAAAAGAACCGTCAAGCGATATTATCGCTTATGAAAACGATCATCTTCACATTGAGCGCTGCGAAAGATTTCGATGCTCTTTCCAAGGATGCTCGCGAACAGGTGGAAGCTGGTCTTCACCGCTATGCCCTGACGGGCCAAGGCGATGTGAAAGCTCTTCAGGGTCACGATGGCTACCGCCTCCGTATTGGCACAGTTGCCGGGTTATTTTTGATGAGGATGCAACGACGATCCTGGCAATCTATATCGGCCGCCGGGCCACGACGACTTACAAAAGGAGCTAGGCGATGAGCGCGCCGCAGATCATTCGGACTCCCGCCGGTGAAGAACTTGTGGTGTTGCCGCGAGCCGAATATGAGGCGCTGCTTGAGCGGGCCGATCAAGGAGCGGAAGATGCCGATGACGTCGCTATCTATGACGCGCGAAAGGCCGAATTGGCTGCTGGCGGTGTCGTGCTGCCTCCGGAGGTCAGCGCTGCGATTCTCCGGGGTGAGACCCGGCTGAAAGCCATTCGCAATTGGCGCAATGAGACGCAACTGCATCTGAGCTTCAAAACAGATATTAGCCAGGGCTATCTATCCGATCTGGAAAGCGGGCGCCGCACGGGAACGTCCGAAACGATCACGAAACTCGCGCAAGCCCTCAATGTGCCGGTTGAGTGGCTTTCATAAGTTGTTTCCTTCAAGAGACTTGAGAAGGGCAGACGATTTCAAGACTGACGCCGATGTAACCTGAAGCGGAAATCGCAATGGCTCGCGCCGCCCATGATCGTTTGCGTGCGCGTCAAAGCGATCTCAGGGTTGAAGCCCTTGGAAAAACCGCCATCTCGGTTGCAGGATAGCACAAAGCCGAGTTCGCCCAAGCCCAGCTCGCGATACATGTCGGCGAAGGCGCAATGGGTGACATCGAAATCGAGCTCGTTGGCATTTTGCGCATGCAGCGTAACGGCGAGCGCATCGCCCGCCTGCCAGCGCGGCAGGATCCCCGCGAAAGTAGCAAGATCGGCGGGCTTTCCAGGATCGGCTTTCGATGTTTCGGCGGCGAAAGCGGCGCCTGCTGTCTCGGCCATGGCTTCGATCGCTTTTGTTAAGATCGCGACGGCGCGGTCGCGGCCGATCTCCGTGGCGAGAACGTCCAAAATGCCTTTGGTGAACTCCGCTTCGATGCGGCGGCGTTCGAGAAGGCTATTGGCAGCCATGATCCATCCTTCTTCAGTCAAAAACGGGGGCCGGCTTTGAAGAGCCAGCCCCCGTGCAACTTTAGAGCGATGCCGTCGAGCGGATCGAGAGGGGTGCTTAGCCAGCCGCCTGACGCTTCAATGCCTCTTCCCAGGAAATAGCTTCGTAATCTTCGACCTTATCGAATTTGACGCCGACGTCAGCGAGCGCATCGAGCTTCTGAGTCGTGCTGTATTTCTTGAGCTTCACCTTGTCGACATAGAAAATGTCGATCAACTCGTTATAGACCGAGGTGTCGTCGATGAAGACGATGAAGAAAGGGATGCCGTTGACCGGAATATACCAGCGCGCGCCGCGCGGAGCATCGGCCACATAGAGCATATATTTGCCGTTGGCATCGAGCGCCGAGCCGAAATGTTCGACGATTTTCGGAATTGTCTGCAGCTCCTTAATTGAACCGGCGAGAAAGCTGATCGCGGGCTTGCCTTCCGAAACGGCAAAGACCTCTTTGATGAAAGTTTCGGGGCCGTCATAGGCAATGTCGCCGCGATAGCCGAAACGGCCAGCGACTTCGGTGTCGGCTTTCAAGGCGGGTTTAAGCAGCGAGCCATTCGCGTCCAATGCAGCGAAGGGCGTGGCGGAAACATCAGTCATGGGAATCTCGCTCAGGTTTTAAGGAAGTCTGGCCTCGGCCCAAGACACCCTTTGCAAATCGACCGGAGCGCGCAGGTTAGGGCGAAATCGATCGTGACGATCGTAGCGCCCCAGCCATTGGCTATGAGCGAGACAATGCCTCGGTCACGGCATTTTGGGGAATGCCGCTTGTCGGCGGTGTTGAGCCGCCGTCCTTTTCCAAAAGCGCTCTGTGCTCAAGCTTTGAAGCCATAGCGCCAATGAGCATAGGCGGCTTCCTTCTCTGAGGCAACTGCGGATTGGTTTTCGTCGCGGTCTTCCTGCCGGTGAATTGCTCAAACTAAAAGCAGAATGAGATTGAAATACCATCGTTTGAGAAGCGTCAGCCTTTTTTTATCTCATTGCGGATGACAACCTCTTCATTCAAGCCAGGTGGCGTAAATCCGAAGACGCGGCCATAGAAACCGAGTTCGAGATCCAAAACGCGACGCAAGGTTGCGGCCTGGCGAAAGCCATGGCCTTCGCCTTCGAAGGCATAATAAGCAACGGGAAGACCACGCGCCGCGATGGCTTCGACCATCGTCTCAGCCTGGTTCGGCGGCACGGTCTTGTCGTCGAGCCCTTGAAAGAAAATCAACGGGCAGGTGAGACGATCGATATGATGGATCGGCGAGCGCTCGACATAAAGTGCGTCCGCTTGCGGCAAAGGCCCGATCAGCCCGTCGAGATAGCGCGACTCGAATTTATGCGTGTCGCTTGCAAGCAGTTTGAGATCCGCGACGCCGTAGAGACTGGCACCTGCCTTGAAGACATTGGTCGAGGTCAAAGCCGCGAGCGTCGTGAAACCGCCGGCGCTGCCGCCTCTGATGACGATGCGGTCGCGGTCGACAAGCCCGCGATCAGCCAACGTCTTCGCTGCCGCGGCGCAATCTTCGACATCGACGATGCCCCATGTGCCATTGAGCGCTTCGCGATAGGGGCGTCCAAATCCCGTTGAGCCGCCGTAATTCACATCGACGACGCCGAAGCCGCGCGTCGTCCACCATTGAATGGCGAGGCTGAATCCATTCGTCGTCATGCTCGTCGGGCCGCCATGCGAGAGCACGACAAGCGGCGGCAATGTGCCTGCGGGAGCTTCAAAGACCTCGTTCTTCGGCGGATACCAGAAAGCGTGACCGATCGTGCCGCGTGTCGGAAAATCGATCGGCTCGCCGATCGAAATCGATCCTTCGGGCAGAACGGCGGGCGCGCCGCTGCGTATGATGATGGGCGGGACGCCCATCAGCGACGGCAGCACCGCGACGAAGGGCGATTGCGTGCGTGGCGTCGCGATATAGGCGAGGCCTTCGCCGAGGGCGAGAGGCGCTTCATGCACCTGCCCGATATCGAGCGGCTGGATCTCGCCTTTGTCGATGATCGCCGCCGTGCGGATGCCGTTGTGCGAGACCATGGCGACGATCCGTCCATCCGGCAGGAAACTATAGGAGCGCTGCCCGAAGACCCAATGCGGGCCGCCGATCTCCGCTTCGACAGGCGCGACGGGTTCGATCGCGCCGCTACGCAGCGCATAGAGATTCCACCAGCCGGTGCGGTCGGATGAAAAGTGAAGAACGCCATCGTCCGACCAGCGCGGCTGCACGATCGATTGACGGATGGGGCCGGTGAGATTTTCGCTCCTGCCGATCGAGCCGTCGGCGGAAACATCGGCGAGGAAAAGTTCGCTCGCATCCCAGGGCATGTCGGGATGGTTCCAGGCGATCCACGCGAGTCTTTGACCATCCGGCGAAAGCCGTGGCGAACTCAGAAAATCCGGTCCTTCGACCAGGATTTTCTCAGCCTCGCCATCGAGCGACAGCGCGACGATCGCGGCTTTTGGATCGGTCGGCGGCCGGTCGCGATGATCTTCGCGGATTGCCAGCACGCGGCGGCGCGGAAAATCGAATTCGAAATCGGCATAGCGGCAGCCTTCGGGCGTTTCGAAGCTGCGCGGCTCCGCGCTTTTGTCGATGACGAAGACCGAACCATCCTTGCGTTCGGAAAAGACGATGATGCCATCTGCTACCGCATAGGCGCCGCCGCCATATTCATGCACGCGCGAACCGACGCTGATCGGCATGGGCGTGACGTCGCCGATGGTGCCGCCGGCTGAACGCTTGCAGAGCGCGGTGCGTCCGGCCTCGCTTGGCCGGCTTTCCAGCCAATACAGATTGTCGCGATCCATTGTCAGAACCGAAAGCCCGATGGCGCCCTCGGTCATGAGTTTCGTGGTAACGGGGGAAATCCAGGTGCCATAGGGCGCGGTGGTTTTGGTCATGGCCCCTCCATAGAACATTTGCGTGGAGAGCGGGATGAGGAAAAGTGTGCAGCGGTTTTCCGCCCGCAATCAAGTTTACGCAGATTGCGCAGGCTATCTGCGATATCCGCTCTAAATTATCGAGTGGTGCAGATTCGTCAGCAGGCACGAAATATGCTTTAATTACACTATTGCCGGCCAGACGACTATGGGCGTCGGTAACTGAGAGATGTTATGCGCTCCCGCCTCACTGCAAGGGAGCGCCCCTATGGGCTTTCGTGCGCCTGGCTCTGCCTATGTTTCAGGCATGGGCACCAGCGAAAAAAGAATTATTCGAAGCCGCGCGGCCAAGGTGGGTGAGCTTTCCTACAATCTTTGCCATGAGACCTCGTTCAAGCTGATGGACGATCTGCAAAGCGGCGGTTTCGCCGCGCAAATGCTGCGCTGCTCCGGGCTCAAAACGGATGCGCCCGACGCCGACGACCGCTGGATTCAACTGGCTCCGCAATCGCTTTGGACGCATTTCGTCGTGCGAATCGGCGAGGATGTCATCGACTTGACACGCCGCCAATTCTTCCCGCGCAGCGGCTTCCCCTTCGTCCAATCCTATAGCGCCTTCGAGTCCGAATGGACGAGCGTGATCGTCCCGGAACTGCGCTCCTACATGATGGTCTGACTGGCCTCCACTTTTGCTGAAAATGCTCTAAGAAGCCTTTGCGTTCAACAAAGGCAAGGATGAGCCATGAGTGAGATTTGGTTGCGGACCGGCGAGGCGACGGTTCTGGCGGCGGAGGGCCAATATACCGACGCCATGCCGGAAGTGATGATCGGCAGCATCAAAGGGCCGGTTGGCAATGCCTTCGCCGGCATGGCCGGGCAGGTCGCCGGCCATCCGCGCATGTTCGTCGTGCGCGACTGCAATCAGATGGTGCGCCCGGCGACCATGATGACCACAAAGATGACGGTGAAGTCGGGCGATTTCGTCGATCTTCTCGGCGGTATCGTGCAGGGCGCGACGGGCGACGCCATTTTGGATTGTGTCATCGAGGGCATTCTGCCGAAAGATCAGATCGACGAGCTTTGCATGATTGTCATGATCTGGCTCGATCCGCGCTGCGCCACGGATGAAAATCTCGACCGACGCGATCTTTACCGCACCAATTACGAGGCGACGAAACTCGCGATCTCACGCACGATGAAGGGCGAACCCACGATCGACGAACTGATCGCCAATCGCAAAAGCGTGCAGCATTATGCGCTGGACGGTGTGTTGGAGCCGTGAGTCTCAATCGTCATGAGAAGCCATCGATCAAAGGCTTTTGAATTGACGATAATGCTCTTGCCCGATTAGCTCTGCTCGGCGTGGCCGCCGGCTCGTTTGACAGACGCGGCTCGCTGAGCTTGAGGGCACTCTCCTTAGAAAAATCGATTTGAAATAAATCTTCTCAAGGAAAGCTGTTTCCTCAATGAGAACTTTGTCGATAAATTTTTCCGCCGCTGCGATTTGCATGATGATTTGGATGGCGGCGCCCGCGGCGGTTGGAGGCATGTCCAGTGCCTTGGCCGAGGATAAGGCTCCGGCGGCACCTGCCGCGCTTCTCGATTTCAGCGGCGTGTGGATTCCTGACGTCAAAGATCAGAAACGTCAGGAGGCCGCCAATCCGCCGCCCTGGAAGGAAGAGATCCTGCCGCAGATCAAACATATGGCGGCCGAGGAAAAGGCCGGCCGGCCCTTCCTCGTCCTCAACTATTGTCTGCCGCATGGCATGCCGAGCTGGATGCTGATCACGCATAATGCCTTTGAAATATTGATGACGCCCGGCCGGGTTACGCTATTGGGCGAAGTCGACGGCAATCGCATGCGGCGAATCTACACCGATGGACGGCGGCCTCCCGATGATCCCGATCTCACCTTGCATGGTTATTCAATCGGACATTGGGACGGCGACGTGCTGGTAGTCGATACGGCCGCTATCGCGCCGCAAGCTTATATCGCCGTCAGCGAAGCGGTGGGCGTGCCGAACAATGGCGATATGCATATTGCCGAGCGCATTCATTTGGCGCAGCCGAACGTCCTTTACGACGAGCTCGAAATTACCGCGCCAAAGGTGCTTCGCGAAACCTGGAAAACGGTGCGGATCTACCGTCGCTATCCGGAACGCCATTATGAGATCACCGAAGGGGAATGCGCGCAGGAAGAGCTGAAAGAAGGAAAGGATTCCTTCGGCAACGCCATTTTTGTTCCAAATCCGCAACGCCCGGATGGATCGGTCGGGGCTGCGAAGTGAGGGCTATTGAGATGATCCCCCTGAAAAAACTTCTGGCCGCGGCCGGTTTGACGCTGAGCCTCGCGGTGATGCCCGCGCTGGCGCATCATTCCAATGCGGCTTACGACATGGAGCATCAGAAGACGGTGGAGGGCACCGTCAAGACGGTGAATTGGACGAACCCTCACATCACCTTTCATATCGACGTCGATGCCAAGGACGGCGAACCAGGCGGCGAATGGGCCTTCGAGGTTTCAAGCCCCGGCGTCCTGACCCGCTCGGGCTGGACCAAGCGCTCGCTTCAGCCGGGAGATCATGCCACGTTTCAGTTCGCGCCGCTGCGCGACGGTTCGCCCGGCGGCTTTCTGGTGCGGGTGACGCTGCCGAATGGTGATGTGCTGAGCTACAGCCTGACGCCCGCCGAGGAGCAGTGATGCCCTTGCTCCGGGCCATTCCCTTGGCCATCGCGCCTTTCAGCAAATGGCTGGCCGCGACCGAACTCAGCCATGTGATTCAGACGACCACCTGGATCATTCCGACGCTGCAGACGATCCATATTCTGTCGATCGCGGTTTTGTTTTCTTCCGCCGTGCTGGTCGATCTGCGCATTTGGCGGCTTTTCGATCGCGACCTTCCTTTGAAGGATGTCGCACGGCGGTTTCTTCCGGTGATCTGGCCGGTTCTGCTCATCCTGCTCACAACCGGCATCCTTTTGATCATCGGGGAGCCCAGGCGTTCGCTTCAAAATTCGACTTTCTATCTCAAGATGGCGCTTCTTGCCGCGGCTATTCTGGTGACGGCCATTCTGCAATGGTCTCTGTCGGCCGATCCGCATTTTTGGGACAAGGGCCAGACCCGGCAGATCGCGGGAAGATTGGCGGCGACGGCCTCGATCCTGATCTGGTGCGGGGTCATTTTTGCCGGGCGCTGGATCGCCTATACGGAGGTGGGCTGATGGTCCAGCTCCACGACCTCATCGCCTTTCTCGAACAGAGCCCTCTAGCGGAAGCCATTCGCGAGGACGATCTTTTGTTTCCGCTCATCGAGTCGGTGCATGTGCTTGCGATCTGCTTGGTTGTCGGATCGATTTCGATCGTCGATTTGCGCTTGCTCGGCTTTGCCTCGACCAACCGGCCGGTCGGCCGTCTGACCCGCGAGATTTTGCCTTATACATGGGGCGCCTTCGCCGTGGCGGTCGCCGCAGGCAGTCTTCTCTTCATCTCGCATGCGAGCAAATATCTGGAGAACGGTTTTTTCGTCGCGAAGCTCATACTGATCGGCATCGCCGGACTGAATATGCTGCTCTTCCACTTCATAAGCGCCAAGGATATGCCGCGCTGGGAGAATGACCCGCGCCCGCCGTTTCCGGCGCGATTTGCCGGCGGCCTGTCGCTGCTCCTATGGATTGCCGTTGTCGCGACGGGGCGATGGATCGGCTTCACCATGCCGGTCGAGTGATATGAGACACCGCGCTTTTCTTTCATCCGCTTTCTTCGCAGCGCTTGCCGGCTATGTCGCCGCGGCGCCGACGGCGGCGTCTTCGGACATGCCTCCGTTCCAAGCGCATGTCGACATGAAGACCTTCATGGAACATGTGCTGACACCGGCTGCGGCAGTCGTCTGGCGTGTCAATGGAATTGTCATCGACGCAAAGGGCGAACATGATTTGTCGCCGCGCTCGGACGATGATTGGGAGAATATCGTGAGCGGCGCGGCCACTTTGGCCGAAGCCACGAATGCGCTGATGATTCCGGAGCGCGTGCGTGACCCGCAATGGAATTTTTATGTCCAGAAATTGGCCGCAGCGGCCGACAAGGCCTATAGGGGCGCCGAGGCCCATGATCTCAAGGCCGTCTCCGAGGTCAGCGACCGTCTCGACGGCATTTGCGCGGACTGCCACCGCCATTACGGGTTGGAGTGAGGCAGTCACCTTTCAACTGCGGCGGCTCCCTCACGCCGACGCGGTCTCGGCCGGTTCCGGTGGCCGATAGGGGCCATGCACGCTCATGTCTTCCGCACCCCGCCGTTCGGACCTCGGCCCGAACAGCTTTTGCACGGCGACGAAAAAGACGGGTATCAGCAGCAATCCCAGAATCACGACGGCCATCATGCCGCCCATGACGCCGGTGCCAAGCGCCTGCTGGCTCTTGCCGCCCGCGCCATGAGCGATGACCATCGGCAAAACGCCGCAAACGAAGGCGAAGCCCGTCATCACGATGGGGCGGAAGCGCAACCGGCACGCGGTCATCGTCGCCTCCATCAAGGAATAGCCGCGGGCTTTCAGCTCATTGGCGAATTCGATAATGAGAATGGCGTCCTTGGCGGCAAGACCGATGATCGTGATGAGCCCGACGGTGAAGTAGACCCCGTTCGGCATGCCGCGCAGGCTGGTCGCCAAGACCGCGCCCGCGATGCCGAGCGGCACCGTGAGCAGGACGGCGATCGGAATCGTCCAGCTTTCGTAAAGCGCCGCGAGGCACAGGAACACGACGACGACCGACAGGCCGAGCAGGAAGGGCGCCATGGAGCCCGCGAGTTTTTCCTGCAGCGATTGTCCCGTCCATTCATAGCCGAAGCCGCGCGGCAGGCGGCCGGTGAGGCGTTCCATCTCGGCGATGGCGTCGCCGCTGGTGTAGCCCGGTGCCGCCTCGCCGCTGATGCGGACGGACGGATAATAATTGAAGCCGACCATCTGGGTCGCGCCTTGCGACCAGGCGATGCTCGCAAAGGATGAAAAGGGCACGAGCGCGCCGCGCGCATTCTTGACGTTATAGCCGAGAATATCCTCCGCGTTCATGCGGCTGCCGGCGTCGCTTTGCACGATCACGCGCTGCATGCGGCCGTGATTGGGGAAGTCGTTCACATAGGCTGAGCCGAGATTGGTCGAGATCGTATTGTTGATGGCTTCGAAGGTCACGCCGAAGGCCGAGGCCTTCTCGCGGTCGATGACGACTTCGGCTTGCGGCGCTTGCGGCAGGCCTTCGATATAGACGTTTTGAAGCACCGGACTGGCTTCCGCCGCAGCGACGAGCGTATTGGCGGCCTGTATCAAGGCGTCATAGCCCTTCTGGCCGCGATCCTGCAGCCGGAAGCTGAAGCCGCTCGAATTGCCGAGATTGTCGATCGGCGGCGGTTGCAGCGCCGAGATCTTGGCGTCGCGAATGCCCGCTAAACTTGAATTGATATCGTCAACGATCGCCGCGGCCGAGTCCTTCGGGCCGCGCTCGCTCCAATCTTTCAGCGTGATGAAGGCTTGCGCCGTATTGAGGCCCTGCCCGTTGAAGCTGAAGCCCGTCAGGAAGGTGACGTCTTTGATGCCCGGCCGTTCGCCGAGATAATTCTCGACCTTCTGGATCGCCGCCTCGGTGCGGTTGAAGGCTGAATCAGATGGCGTCTGCACATCGGTGGTGATGAAGCCTTGATCGTCGATCGGCAGAAAGCCTGCCGGCAGTCGCACGAAGGCGAAGCATAGACCCACGACCAGAACGGCGTAAATCAGCATGAGACGGGCAACGCGCGTCAAGGACCAGCCGACGAGCCCGACATAGCGATCGCGGATCTTGTCGAGCCCACGATTGAACCAGCCGAAGGGACCGCGCCGCGTGAGGGCATGTCCAGCTTCTACCGGCTTCAACAAGGTCGCGCAGAGCGCCGGCGTGAGCGAGAGAGCCATAAGTGCCGAGAAACCGATGGCCGAGATCATCGTCACCGAGAACTGCCGATAGATGATGCCGACCGATCCCGGAAAGAAAGCCATGGGCACGAAAACAGCCAGCAGCACGACCGTAATCCCGATGATGGCGCTGGTGATCTGCGACATGGCCTTGCGCGTCGCCTCTTTCGGCGACAGACCTTCCGACGCCATGATGCGCTCGACGTTTTCGACGACGACGATGGCGTCGTCGACGAGGATGCCGATGGCGAGCACCATGGCGAACATGGTCAGCATATTGATGGAATAGCCGGCGAGGAGAAGCGTCGCGCAGGTGCCGAGCAGAGCGACCGGCACCACGATCGTCGGAATGATCGTATAGCGGATATTTTGCAGGAACAGGAACATCACGACGAAAACCAGCACGATGGCTTCCAGCAAAGTGTGCAGCACTTTCTCGATCGAGGCTTTCACCACCGGCGTGATGTCGTAGGGGATTTCATAGGTGATGTTGTCCGGGAAGAAGCGCGAAAGCTCCTGCATCTTGGCTTTCACGGCATTCGCCGTTGCAAGCGCATTGCCGCCCGGCGCGAGCAGAACGGAGAGGCCCGCCGTCGGCTGACCATTGAGCCGCGTCGTGAACTGATAGCCCATCCCGCCGATTTCGATGCGCGCGACATCGCTCACCCGCACGGTCGAGCCGTCCGGATTGGCGCGCAGCACGATCTGGCCGAATTCCTCGGGCGAGGCGAGCTGGCCTTTGACGACGACAAGTGCCGAGACGCGCTGCTCCGGCGTACTCGGCTCGGCGCCGATGCTGCCGGAAGCCACCTGCGCGTTTTGCGCTTCGATGGCTTTTGTCACATCATCGGCGGTGAGGCCGAAGCCGACGAGCTTGCCGGGATCGAGCCAGA
>JAATEW010000208.1 GCA_015655535.1 Hyphomicrobiales bacterium
CGTCGGCTTCTTCCCCGGCTCGACGATCGGCAATTTCACGCCGATCGAGGCGCGCACTTAGCTCACCGCCATGGCGCATACGTTGAAAAACGGCGGACGGCTGTTGATCGGCATCGATCTGCGCAAGGACGTCGCCAGACTTGAAGCCGCCTATGCTGACGCGGCGGGCGTCACCGCTGCTTTCAACCTGAATATTCTGGCGCGCGCCAATCGCGATCTCGGCGCCAATTTCGATCTTGAAGCTTTCGCACATCAGGCGAAGTTCAACAATGCGGAAAGCCGCGTCGAAATTCACATCGTGTCGAAGAAGGCGCAGACGGTCGATGTCTGCGGCAAGAGCTTCACCTTCGAAGAAAGTGAAAAGATCCACACCGAGAATTCCTACAAATATACGATCGAGAGCTTTCAAGCCTTGGCGCGCGAGGCGGGTTGGACGCCGCGTCAAGTCTGGACCGATCCCGACGGGCTCTTCAGCCTGCATGAATTGGTGATCGTGGAGGGGTGACAATCCAAACAACGGCGTCGTCCCGGGATGGCCACGGCGCGAATATGATGCCGAAAGTGGTCTCTCAAAGATGAATATTGGCTTTTAAGGTATCTGCTGTCGCATGCACCTCGCCTTGAGGACGCGAGATAAGTCCGGCCGCTTCCAGGGCAGTAACATCAGCATGAACACGCCGATACTGCCGGCCGAGCGAACGTGCGAGCGCAGAGATAGATGGTTCCGGATGCGCATGTACGTGTTTCAGCAAGCGGAAGCGTTCGCCAGTCAGCACTTTTGCCAACGCCTCCCAGCTTTCGAATATAAGCGCACGTTCGCTAACTTCCTCGCCCTGCTCTGTACGATGCCAAGCATCGATAAAGGCGGCGGCGTCATCCTCGATGCTACCACCAACAATCAATTTTATATCATTCATGGTGTCATCTTCCCTTCCATTTGAAGGTCACGCAACGCATGCACATCGGCCAAGAAATCGGCCATCAATCGTTCGGGCGTCGTGAATGGATAGCCCTCTTCGACGTCGCCATAGTGCCTGTGATCGCCTTTGCCTGACTCATTGTCATAACCGATCAGGCGTTTGCCGTGATGACCGTAATAGAGGCTGTATTTAAAACTGTGCTTTGATCCCGGCACGATATTGGGCACGAACCAAAGCTTCATTTCGGCTATGGCCCCGTCATCATACAGACGCTTACGATGCAAGATGAGCGTGGCCCGCGACATATGACCTATTTTGTCATATAGGCGCCTATGTCGTCAAGAGTCACAGGTAACGCCGCCTATTCGAACCTGCGCGGTGTTCCGGCGCCCTATCCGAAAGGATACGGATAGGAGATTATTGGAACTGATCACGTTCATGATTTTGGATCAATTCGATCCAAATCATCGTCATCTACCGCGGCGCGCGTTTCGCCAGAATGCGCTGCAAGGTGCGCCGGTGCATGTTCAACCGCCGCGCGGTTTCCGAGACATTGCGGCCGCAGAGCTCATAGATGCGCTGAATATGCTCCCAGCGCACGCGATCGGCCGACATCGGGTTTTCCGGCAGTTCGGCCTTGTCGTGCCGCGTCGCCATCAGCGCGTTGAAAATCTCGTCGGCATCCGCGGGCTTTGCCAGATAATCGAAGGCGCCGAGCTTCACCGCCGTCACCGCCGTGACGATATTGCCATAGCCGGTCAGGATAATGCCGCGCGCATCGGGGCGTCTCGCCTTCAATTCTGAAATCACGTCGAGGCCATTGCCGTCGGCGAGCCGCATGTCGATTACAGCGAAAGCGGGCGGTGCCTTGGCGATCGCGGCCAGACCCTCGGCCACGGAGGAGGCCTGGGACACGATGAAACCGCGGGTCTCCATGGCGCGCGCGACTCGGGTCAGAAACGGCTTGTCGTCATCGACGATGAGAAGCGATTTCTCCGCATCGGAGAGCGGCGGGAGCACGGCTTCGCTGGTTTTTGCCTCTGGCGGCGGGTCGGCAATGTCATTTTTCATCGGTTGGCGCCTTTCTTAATTCCATTCTAGCCGTCTGGAGCGGCTTTTGGCACAAAATATGAGCATGATCTGAGGTTTTGGCTAACAGCTTGATGCCAAACCAAAATAGGTCTTCACCGCCAAGCCGCCTGCAGCTCCTCCCGCGTTGGCATGCTGCGTCCGCCCTCAAAGACGGCGCGCGGCCAACGAATCGTGATTTTCGCGCCGCTCTTGGGCGGCGTGGCATTATCCATCTCGACCTTGGCGCCCGAGCGCTCCAGGAGCGTTTTGGCGATAAAAAGCCCAAGCCCAAGCCCGGAGCCTTCCTCGATCTTGGCGCGGCGGTCGGTCTTCGTCGTCACATAGGGCTCGCCGAGACGCGAGATAACATCCGGCGAGAAGCCGGGGCCATCGTCCTCGATAATCACTTTCACCGTGCTATTGGTCCATTGCCCGATGATGCGAACCTCGGATTTCGCAAAATCGATGGCATTTTCAATGAGATTGCCGAGACCGTAAAGAAGCCCCGGATTGCGCTGCGAGACCGGCGGCGCCCCCGGACCATCGCACGAAATCGTGATCGCCACGCCGAAATCCCGCTGCGGCCCAACCACTTCCTCAAGTAAAAGCCGCAGGCTCATGTCGCCGAGGATCGCGGTCGAATCGTCGCCAAGAGAGGTGAGCTTACCCAAAATCGTCCGGCACCGCGCGACTTCCTGCGTCAGCAAAGCCATATCTTCGCGATAGCTTGGGTTTGAGGCGAGCTGCTTTTCGAGATCCTTGGCAACAAGCGTAATGGTCGCGAGCGGCGTGCCGAGCTCATGCGCCGCCGCCGCGGCGAGCCCATCGAGCTGGGTCAGATGCTGTTCGCGCGCAATGACGAGTTCGGTCGCGGCCAAGGCGTCGGCGAGTTTGCGGGCTTCCTCGGCGACCCGCGAGGCATAGATCGCCGTGAAAGCCGCGCCGAGCACGATCGCGGTCCAGATGCCGGCAAGATAGAGAAAGGGCAGATCGAGAGTCTCGCCCGGAAACCAGGGCAAAGGATAATGATGGAAGGTCAGAGCCGTCGCCGCGGCGATCATCAGCAAGGTCAACCCAAAGGTGCTGCGGCCCGACAAGGATGCCGCCGAGATCATGATCGGGGCGAGGAAGAGCAGCGAAAACGGGTTCTCGATGCCGCCGGTCAGATAAAGCAGCGCCGATAATTGCAACAGGTCATAGGCAAGCATGGCGGCGGCCGGCCCCTCCTGAAACCGGTCGCTGCGGCCGAACCTTAGGCGCAGTCCGACATTGAGCCAGGTGGAAGCGGCGATGACGAGCAGACATAATCCGAACGGCAAGGGGAAGCCCAAGCCGAAATGCGTGATAAACACCGCCATCGTCTGGCCGAAGACCGCGAGCCAGCGCAGCCGGACCGGCGTATCGACGCGCAAACGCCTCGATTTACGGCCGAGATCGATGTCGAGATCAGTGGGCATGAAGGTGTTTTCCTTGAGCGGTGTTGCGATGATCCCCGCTTTTGACCTCATCTTGGAACATGGCGAGGCCGCAAAAGTCCATCATCTTTTCAAACGCGGTACGGAGGCTTGATGGAAGGCGCCTTGATGAAACAGGCCGACGCTCTGCCCGCGATCGAAGTCGCGGCTTTGTCGAAGCATTTCAAATCCGTCGCCGCTGTGGACGATATCTCCTTCTCGATCGAGCAAGGCTCGATCACCGGACTGCTCGGCAGCAACGGCGCCGGCAAGACCACGACGATCGGCATGATCATGGGCCTCATCCTGCCGACCTCCGGCAGCGTGCGCGTGCTCGGTCACGATATGACGCGCGATCGGCACGCCATATTGGCGCGGATGAATTTCGAAAGCCCCTATGTGGACATGCCGCATCGCCTCACCGTGCGTCAGAACCTGCATGTCTTCGCGTCCCTTTATGGTATGCGCGGCATCGAAGCCCGCATCGCCGAACTCGCGAGCGCGCTCGCGCTCGAAGAGCTTCTCGACCGGCAATCGGGCAAACTCTCGGCCGGGCAGAAGACGCGCGTCGCGCTCGCCAAGGCGCTGATCAACGAACCCGACGTTCTGCTGCTCGACGAACCGACCGCTTCGCTCGATCCGGACACGGCCGATTGGATCCGCACCCATCTCGAAGACTACAGACACGCGCATCAAGCGACGATCCTCCTGGCTTCGCATAATATGGCCGAGGTCGAACGGCTCTGCGACCGCATCATCATGCTGAAGAAAGGCAAGATCGTCGGCGACGCATCGCCCGCCGAATTCCTTGAGCGTTTTGGCCGCGATACGCTTGAAGACGTGTTTCTTGATGTGGCGCGCGATCGCGAACGCGGACATGCAAAAGCATTTTCAGGCGAAGTGGGCACCGGTTCGCCGCCCGAAAATGCGATCAAATGAAAACCAAGAACAAGAGCCGAGCCGTGACCTCTTCCTATTCTTCCCCTTATTTCTCGATGCAGCGCGTTGGCGCCATGATCCGGCGCTATACTTACCTGTTGCGCTCGTCCTGGTCGCGCATCCTCGATCTCATGTATTGGCCCGCGGTCCAGATGGTGACCTGGGGCTTTTTGCAGACCTATCTGGCGCATCTGCCGCAAACTCAAACGCTCGCCTCGCGCGCGACACTCGCGGCCGGAACCTTGATCGGCGCGATCATGCTGTGGGACATATTGTTTCGCGGCCAGCTTGGGTTTTCGCTCTCTTTTCTTGAGGAGATTTGGTCGCGCAACATCGGCAATCTGATGATGAGCCCGTTGCGGCCGTCGGAGCTCATCGTCTCCTTGATGGCGATGAGTCTCATCCGGCTCGGGCTCGGGCTCATCCCCGTCACGCTTCTCGCGATCTGGTTCTTCGGCTTCAATCTCTGGAGCCTTGGGCTTGGGCTCGTGCTGTTCTTCGTCAATCTGATTCTGACGAGCTGGTCGATCGGTCTCATCACGGCTGGGCTCGTGCTGCGCAACGGGCTCGGCGCTGAAAACCTCATGTGGACCGTGATGTTTCTGATTCTGCCCTTGGCCTGCGTTTATTACCCGGTTTCCGTGCTGCCAGCTTGGCTGCAGTGGATCGCGTGGTGCCTGCCGCCGACTTATGTTTTTGAAGGCATGCGCGCGCTTTTGCTCGAGCAGCAGCTTCGCCTCGACCTTATGGCAGAAGCCTTTTGCCTGAACATGATCTTGTTCAGCATTTCGATCGCCGTGTTTTTCGCGCTGATGCAGAGCGCGAGACGAATCGGCAGCCTGCTTCAGACGGGCGAGTGAGCCAATTTGGCAACGGCCTCTTAAGAATGACTCGAATCAGGCAAAAGATGGATTTCCATTCATCGTTTTTGTTTCAGAATTGTTGCAGTTTGAATGCGACAACAAGAACCCATGAGTTCCGTTGATATTGAGGGAATGGACCCCACTTATTGTGCACTGCACGATTTTGCTGCGATGCAGTAAGCAGGTCGCGTGATATAGGACGCCGGTCGGGGATTTTCCCGGCGGAATCATAGGTCTCACCATGACTCCTTATTCTTATCAGCTGCATGAAATTGCCTATTTGGCCCTGGCTCCGGCCCGCGCCATGTCGGATGCGGCGCGGCTTTGGTACAAAAACCCGCTCAATCCGATCGCTCATACGCATATCGGGCGCAATCTCGCCGCCTCAGCGGAAATTTTCGAGCGTTTGACCCGCCGTTACGGCAAACCGGTTTTCGGACTGGACGTCACAACCGTCGCCGGCGAGCCGGTCGAGATCCTGGAACGCGTAGTTTGGGAACAGCCCTTTTGCAAACTCATCCGCTTCGAGCGGCAATGGACGAGCCCGGCGCCCCCGCAGGAAAAACTGCTGATCGTCGCCCCCATGTCCGGTCATCATGCCACGTTGCTGCGCGGAACGGTCGAGGCCTTCCTGCCCTATTATGACGTCTACATCACGGATTGGGCCGATGCGCGCCTCGTGCCGCCCTCCGCCGGCCATTTCGATCTCGACGATTATATTGATTATCTCGTCGATATATGCGCGGTGCTGAGCCGCGAAAACGACGGCATTCCGCTTCATACGCTCGGCGTCTGCCAGCCGGCCGTGCCGCTGCTCGCCGCAGTGGCGCTCATGGAGGCCAATGGCAATCCGCATGTGCCTGCCTCGATGACATTGATGGGCGGCCCGATCGACACGCGCCGCAGCCCGACCGCCGTCAATCTTCTGGCCGAAAAGCGCGGCAGCGCCTGGTTTCGCGCCAATTGCGTGCACCCTGTTCCGTTTCCGTTGCCTGGCTTCGGCCGCACCGTCTATCCGGGCTTTTTCCAATTGTCCGGCTTCATGGCGATGAATTTCGACCGGCATGTCTCGGCCCATATCGACATGTTCAAACATCTGATCCAGGGCGACGAAGACTCCATGGATAAGAAGCGCGAGTTTTATGATGAATATCTGGCCGTCATGGATCTCACCGCCGAATTCTATTTGCAGACCGTGGATACGGTTTTCGTCGAGCATCTTCTGCCGAAGGGCGAAATGATGCACCGCGGCACCCGGATCGACCTTTCCGCTATCAAGCGCGTCGCCTTGATGACGGTCGAGGGCGAGAAGGACGATATTTCCGGCATCGGCCAGACCTTGGCCGCGCAGGACCTCTGCGAGAACATCCCGGACAAGAGGAAGATGCATTACGAACAGGCCAATGTCGGCCATTACGGCGTCTTCAACGGCTCGCGCTATCGCGCCGAAGTGGCACCGCGCATCCGGGCCTTCCACGCGGGTCTGGTCTAATCCTTGGGGAGGGATGGCCACCGACACAGGCGGCCGGGGTGGGGAAACCCCCATCCGCTCCTATTTGCGGAGCGCCTTCCCCTGAAGGGGAAGGATTTGCCCTCCATAAAGCTCAGCTCAAGCTATGCGGCCCGGTAACCCTAGCGCTTGACCCTCCCCGAAAAGACTTTGCGCCAGCCTTACTGTGTCCGGCCGTTTCCCCTTGGCGACTCGGGGTTTGTCTCGTTAATCTCAAGCTATGCTAGGGCTGAAACCAAGACACGCGCCGCGCATCACCGAAGTGAGCTTCATCGATGTCTCACATGCGGGATCGACCTATCGCGTTTTACTGAAGCGCGTCGCAACCGCGCGGCGCTTCACGCTGCGCGTGCGCGCGGCGACGCGCGATGTGATCCTCACAATGCCGCCGCGCTCGTCGCTCATCAGCGCGAAGACGTTCGCCGAACGTCACGCGGCCTGGATCGGCGCGCGTCTCGCGCGTCTGCCGGCGCCGAAACATTTCGGTGCCGGCGAACATGTGCCGCTGCGCGGGACCTTGCATAAGATCGTGCATCGGCCTGCGACGCGCGGAACAGTGTGGATCGAGCCCGCCAAGACACCGGAAAGCCCGCCTTTGCTTTGCGTCAGCGGAGAGGCCCCGCATCTTGCGCGCCGCGTGCATGATTATCTCGTGCGCGAAGCCAAGCGCGATATCGAACATGCGGTGATGCGCCATAGCGCCAAGATCAATGTATCTCCGCGCAAGATCACGCTTCGCGACACGACAAGCCGCTGGGGCTCGTGTTCTTCGACCGGCTCTTTGAATTTCTCCTGGCGGCTCATCATGGCGCCGGGCTTCGTGTTGAACTATCTCGCCGCGCATGAAGTGGCGCATTTGCTTCACATGGATCATTCGCCGCCGTTTTGGAAAGTGGCCTGCAAGCTCACGCCCGATGTCGATCGCGCCGAAGCCTGGTTGAAGGCCAATGGCACGAGCCTGCTGCGGTTTTCGCCGCCGGGGTAAGGAAGGCTTAAGATCTACAAGCGACATCGTGCGAGAAATAGCATCTGGCACCCGTTATGCGCGCCGACCATATACTACCGATGTAATCCATTTCTTCTCGACAGAAATTCGACCGTAACCCACGCGGGGTCTTCTGCCGTCGCGGAGCGCGTGACGGCATGAGCGGTCTCTTCAATCGGTAGCAGACTGCCCGAAGTCAGCCGTATCCGTCGATACCTACGGCCTTGTGAAAAAGATAATTATCGTGTCCATGGATCTGGGTTCACGCCTACCTGCAAATCAGGAAAAGCTAACGGCCGAATTTAAGCCCCGCTATGATTTCATCGTTTGCGGTTCCGGTTCTTCTGGCTCGGTGGCAGCGCGGCGACTCGCCGAGAATCCAGACGTAAGCGTCCTCCTCCTAGAGGCAGGAGGCAGCGACGACACCCTCAGTGTTGCAGAGGCCTCTCAGTGGCGCACCAATTTGGGAAGCGAGCGCGACTGGAAGTTTCAGGCCGAGCCCAGCGCACATCTCAACGGGCGATCCATGCCCATGAACATGGGTAAAGTATTGGGAGGTGGCTCCAGCATCAATGCAATGTACTGGGTGCGTGGGCACAAGACCGATTGGGATTTCTTTGCATCTGAAGCGGGCGATATGGCCTGGAACTACGACTCTGTGAAGAGTATCTATCGGCGCATTGAAGATTGGGCCGGCGAGCCGGATACCGAACACCGAGGAACGGGAGGGCTTGTTTTTGTCTCGCCCGCTGACCTCAGCCCAATAGGCGCCGCCATGTGCGAGAGCGCGCGCTCGATCGGGATTCCAACCTTCGAAAACCTGAATGGCCGTATGATGGAAGGCGAAGGCGGCTGCTCCGCGAGCGAATCTCGAATCCGAGACGGGCGTCGCCTTTCAATTTTTCGCACGTACGTCTTTCCTTACTTGGATCGTCCGAACCTAACGGTGCTCACGCATGCAATGGTCATCCGGCTGATCCTTAAAGGCAAGCGGACAACCGGGGTAGCAATCGCCTACAACGGCGAAGTTCACCACATCGAGGCGAGTTCGGAGGTCGTGCTGGCGCTTGGGGCGATTAATACACCGAAAGTGCTGATGCAATCTGGAATCGGGGATCGTTCCGAGCTACGGCGGCTGGGAATTCCACTGGTGGAGCATCTTCCGGGCGTTGGGCAAAACTTTCAGGATCATTTTGCATTTGTGAGCTGTGTATGGGAGTGCCGACACCCGCTTGAGGAACCCGGAGATCGCCAGGCAGGTCTTTTTTGGAAGAGTGACAGCGGTCTCGAAACTCCTGACATTCAGATATTCCAGCGACTCAATGCCCATTCTGCGGTGAGCAAACTTGAAGCATCTGCGGATTCGATGATGATGGCGCCGTGCATTGTACGGCCCAAGAGCCGAGGTCGTCTCCGTCTGACAGGACCCAACCCGCTCGACCCGATCGAGATCCAGGCTGATATCCTCGGAGATGAAGATGCAGGCGACCTGAAGGTACTGACTACCGCCATAGACCTGTGTCGAAACATGGCAGACAGTGACGCTTTCCGGCCTTTCCTCAAACGCGAGATAACACCGGGAGACGACCTAAAAGGATCTGCGCTTGAGCAGATCGTGCGAAATTCCGGGAGTACTATTTGGCACCAGAGCTGTACGGCCAAGATGGGCCGCGATCCCATGTCGGTCGTCGATGGTAATCTTAAGGTCTATGGAATTGACAACCTTCGTATCGCGGACGCGTCCATTATGCCGCGCATATCAACCGGCAACACGATGGCGCC
>JAATEW010000276.1 GCA_015655535.1 Hyphomicrobiales bacterium
CATCACATATCCGGCCATTGCCAAGTCCTGGCGCCGCGCCGCCTATGCGGAAGGCCATAGGTGCAATGTCGACGCGAAGGAACTCAAAAGCCTCGGCGCCAAGCCCATTAAGAAATAAGCTGCAAGGAGTAAGGCGGTCCTTCGGGCGCGCCCGGTCACAGCGCCGGGAAAGCCTCAGCCCCTGTTGAAATATCTTGAGACATAGCTGACGAAACTGGCGGCATAGGTCTGGCTGCCCGGCTTGACCACATGCCGCGTCACTTCCGTCTGCGGCCGCCGCTCGCTGGATTGAGGCGGCCGCTTATCTGAGCCCTTGTCCGGACTCTTGCCCGATTCCTCCGGCGCATTGCCCTCGAGAATCGTGAACCTGTTCCAGCTTCGCACGATCAGTTTGCTGATATCGTCCATCATCGCAAAAAAGGCGGGGACGAAAAGCAGAGACAGAAGCGTCGATACGATCAGGCCGCCGATGACCGCGATCGCCATCGGCGAGCGGAACTCGCCGCCGGCGCCGATCGCGAGCGCCGAGGGCGCCATGCCGGCGACCATGGCGACCGTCGTCATGATGATCGGCCGGGCGCGCTTCTTGCCCGCTTCCACGATGGCCAAGGTCCGGTCCATGCCGCTGGCAATGGCCTCGATCGTGAAATCGACCAGCATGATCGCGTTTTTCGTGACGATGCCCATCAGCATTAAAATGCCGATGATGACCGGCATCGAGAGCGGCCGTCCGGTGACAAGCAGGCCAAGGATCGCGCCGCCGATCGAGAGCGGCAGCGAGAACAGAATGGTCACCGGCTGAAGGAAACTGCCGAAGAGCAGAACCAGCACGGAATAGACCATCATCAGACCGTCGCGCATGGCGTCGGCGAAGCCGCCGAAAAGCTCTGCCATGGTTTCGGCATCGCCCGCCTGCTTGACGCTGATGCCGGGCGGCAATTGCTTCATGATCGGCAGGTCGTAGATGGCAGCGATCGCATCGCCCAAGGCGGAATTGCCGACGAGATCGGCCTGCAATGTCGCCTGCCGCTCGCGGTCGAAACGGCCGATGCTGATCGGACCCTGGCTCAATTCGATGTCGGCGATCGATTGCAGCGGAATGCTGCCGCCGGAACCCGTCGGCACGCGCAGATTGCCCAAAACCTGCCGGTCGGTGCGGGCGCTTTCCGCGAGCTGGACCCTAATCGGCACCAATTGATTGCCGGTGTTGAACTTCGCCAGAGCCGGACCGAAATCGCCGATCGTCGCGATGCGCAACGTTTCCGACAGGCCTTCGGTCGAGACGCCGATGCGGGCCGCGAGGTCGCGCTTCGGCTTGATCAGGAGTTCCGGGCGATCCAGCGATGTCGCCGCGACAACATTGGTGACATAGGGCGTCGTGCGCATCCGCGCCGCGAGTTCCGCCGCGAAATTCGAAACTGTGGCGCCGTCGGCGCCGGTCACGATCAGCGAGACCGGCCGCTGGCCGTTGTCGTCGAGGAACCAATAGTGGATGTCGGGCACATCTTCGAGTTCCTTGCCGATCGCAAGTTCGAGCTGGTGCACGCTTTGGCTGCGTTGCGTCTTCGGCGTGTAATTGATGACGAGCGCCGCCTTGCGGACTTCCATGGTCGCTGGCGGAATCCGGCCGCCGTCGATGAAGACGCTTTGAATTTCCGGCCGCGACTTCAAATGCGTGACGATATTCTCCGTCACCCTCTGCGTGTCGGAGAGCTGCGCGCCGGCCGGCAGTTCTATGGCGAGAAGCGAGCGCGCCGTATCCTGCGCGGGCAGGAAATTCGACGGGAGAAGTTTCGTGCTGAGAATGGAGAGAACGAACAGCACGAGGCCGATCAGGACGGTCAGATAGCGATGCTCGATGGACCAGTGGACCAGACGCCCGTAACGCTGGACGATCGGGCCTTCCTCGACTTCCGCCTTTTGATGGCGGGTGAGAAAATAGGCGGCAAGCATGGGCGTGATCAAACGCGCCGCGAGAAGGGAGAACAGCACTTCCGCCGAAACGGTGAGGCCGAATTGTTTGAAGAACTGTCCGGCGATACTGCCCATGAAGCTCACCGGCGCGAAGACCGCGACGATGGTCAGGCTGATCGCGATGACGGCGAGGCCGATTTCGTCGGCCGCGTCGATCGCCGCCTGATAGGGCGTCTTTCCCATTCTGATGTGGCGCACGATATTTTCGATTTCGACGATCGCGTCGTCGACGAGAATACCTGTGGCGAGCGTGATCGCCAGCAGGCTCACCATGTTGAGCGAGAAGCCCAGCGTATCCATGATCCAGAAGGCGGGCATGATCGACAAGGGCAGTGCGACCGCCGCGATCACCGTCGCGCGCAGATCGCGCAGGAAGATGAAGACCACGATGACGGCGAGCGCGGCGCCTTCGAACAAGGTGCTCATCGCCGATTCATAATTGCCGAGCGTATATTCGACCGAAGTGTCGATACGCTTCAAATCGACATCCGGATTGGAGGCCTTGATCTCGTCGAGGACCTTCGACACGTTCTCCGCGACGGTGACGTCGCTCGCGCCCTTCGAACGCAGCACGCTGAAGGCGACGATGGGCTTGCCGTCGAGCCGCGCGAAAGTACGGGGCTCCGCAATCGTATCCGTGACGGTGCCGAGATCGTCGAGACGGATTTCGCCGCCCTTCGGCAGGCTGATCATCGTGCCGGCCAATTCGGCGAGGCTGCGGGCGCCGGCCAAAGTCCGGATCGTCTGATCCGTGCCGCCGAGTTCGGCGCGACCACCGGCAAGATCGATGCTATTGCCGCGCAGCCGCCGGCCGACATCGGCGGCGGTGAGGCCGACGGCCTGCAGCTTATCGTGGTCGAGTGAGACGAGAATTTCGCGATCGACACCGCCGATGCGCTGGACCTGGCCGACGCCGCGCGCGCCTTGCAGCTTGCGTTTCACCACGTCGTCTACGAAAAACGACAATTGCTCCGGCGTCTTGCCGGCCGAAATCGCGGCATAGGTGACGATCGGCAGGCCGACAATATCGACGCGCTGGATCAAGGGCTCGTCGATGTTGCGCGAGAGATTGCCTCTGATCCGCGTGATCGCATCCTTGATATCGTTCAGCGCGCGATCGGTATTGGTCTCAAGCCGGAACATGATGACCGTCGCCGAGACACTGTCCGTCACAGTGGATGTAATATGGCGCACGCCTTCCACACCCGAGACGGCGTCTTCGACCGCCTTCGTGACCTGAGATTCGAGTTCGGCCGGCGCCGCGCCGAATTGCGTGATGACGACGGAGATCACCGGCAGATCGACGTTCGGCAGGCGGGTGATCGGCAATTTGTTGAAACTCGCCCAGCCCAGCGCGAGAAGCACCAGGCCGAAGACGACGGCGGGAAGCGGCCGCTTGATCGACCAGGCTGAAATATTGACCGCCATTAGCGCCGCCTCTGGTCTTGTTCGTCGATCGGCCTTGTCGTCACCTCGTCGCCATTGCGCAGCGACGTGCCCGCATGCGCCACGACGAGATCGCCGACCCGCACACCCTCGCGGATTTCGACATCATGATCCGAATAAAGCCCGAGCCTGACACGATGCGTCTCGATGATATGGCCGCGCACGATCTGCACGCTGACGCCGTCGCTGCCGTGCAACACAGCCGAGCGCGGGACGGAGACCCCGCAACTGCGGCTCGTGTCTATTTTCGCCCGCACGAAGCCGCCGGCCCGCAGCGGAAAATCGGGCGAGGCCGAGAGCCGGACATGGCCCATATGCGAGACCGGGTCGATTTCGGCGGCGACAAGCCGCACGCGCCCGCTGACCTCGCCTTGCTCGACGGTGATCGAAGCCGTCTGTCCCTCGGCGATTTCAGCGACATAAAGACCCGGCACCTCGGCATCGACCTCGATCACGCTATCCGCGGCGATCTGGAACAAGGGATCGCCGCGCGGCGACGAGACGGAGCCGACGTCGGCCCGGCTCTTGATGATCGTGCCGCCGGCGGGCGCATGCAAAAGAAACGAACCCGGCAGGCCAGGCATCCCGGCTCCGCCCTGCCCGGCTGCCGCGGCGTTCGGTGCGGGCTGGTTCGCATCGGGGGCAATCTTCGCGACGCGGACCAAGGCCTGGTTGATGGTCACTTTGTCGCCTTCAGAGGCAAAAACCTCGGCGACCTGATAGCCTTCGAGATCCAAGGTCACGATGGCGGGCGTCCGCGGCACCAGAAAGCCGGTGACGGTCACGACCTTCGAAAAACAGGCCTGGGCCGCGGAGGTGACAAGAACGGTCGTGCTCGCGGCCGAGTCCGGTGGCGGCTCCTCGGCGAATGCGGGGCTTGAAAGAACGATTCCCGCGAGCCCCGCGACAAGGATGGCGCGCAAATCTCGACGCGACGGCAAACCCGAACAAATCATCTTAAAACCATGCAAGCGTTGCGGCTGAAAAGGGACTGGCATACCGGCGCCAAATTAAAGCAATTTGCCATCCGCTCAAGAGAGCGCCTCAAAGAGGCTCTGGGATGCCGTGATCTTATCACGGAAGTTCCCGCAAAATCCGAAAACCGTTCGTGTAACAGCGCACATCCGCATCATAGAAGAAAGGCGAGGACTGGGGCGCCGGAATCCGCTCGATTGAAAATCCGTAGGCGGGCAAAGCCCGAAACCATTCTGACGCGGGGAAAGCGTGTCCTCCTTATCATCCCGGCGCGGTCCGCGTCCACGCGCGGCGGGCGAACTTGAAGTCCTAGGTCCCCTGGCCGCGACGAGGCCGGCAGATCATGCCTGTCCACGCTTTGATGCTTTACATCCAAGCTAGAGCCGATAGTTTAGTTCGGCGCGAAGCACCGTGGTACCGGGACCGCGCTGTGTTTGGGTGCCGCCTTTTCTTTGTCTTGAGAGATCGATGGAGGAGGTGCGTCGGCGCACTTATTGGAATGGCAAGGGGAAAAGATAAGGGGCGAATTTTGCACGCCGAGGCTTACCACTCTGGCGCAAAAGCAATCGTCCGATCGTCACTGGAACCGGGGCTACCGCATTTTGGCCTGCTTTTTTACAAGACTGTCACTTTAAAAAAGGACATTGCCGTACGGGGCCCGTCGATCAGGATAGAACGTCCATGAGCCAATCCTCCGACGCCGTGACTCGCCGCATCCTTTGCGTCTTTCCCCGTTATGTGCCGTCGTTTGGAACCTTCGAATATGCCTATTCGCTGGCCGATGGCGTCCAGGCTTTCATGCCCCCACAAGGCCTTCTCATCATCGCCGCGACTCTGCCGAAATATTGGGAGATGCGCTTCGTCGACGAGAATATGACGCGTGCGACGGAAGAGGATTTCATCTGGGCCGACGCGGTTTTCGTCAGCGGCATGCACATACAACGCCAGCAGGTCGACGACATTTGCCGCCGCGCCCATGCGCAAGACAAGGTCACCGTGCTGGGCGGCCCCTCGGTCTCGGCCTGCCCCGAATATTATTCGAGCTATGATTATCTGCATGTCGGCGAACTCGGCGACGCGACCGAGGAGTTGATCGCCATCCTCGCCAGGGACATCGCGCGGCCGCGGCGTCAGGTGGTCCTGACAACCAAAGTACGGCGCGACCTCTGCGACTTTCCGATCCCCGCCTATGAGCTCGCCGATATCCCGCATTATTTTCTGGGCACCATCCAGTTCTCGAGCGGCTGTCCCTATACTTGCGAATTCTGCGACATTCCCGGCCTCTATGGCCGTGTGCCGCGGCTGAAGACGCCTGGGCAAGTTGTCGCCGAACTCGACAAGCTTGTCGCCTGCGGCGTGGCGGGTTCGGTCTATTTCGTCGATGATAATTTCGTCGCCAACCGCCGCGCGCTGCGCGATCTCCTGCCGCATCTCGTCGAATGGCAAAAGCGCAACGGCTATTCTGTGAGTCTTGCCTGCGAGGCCACCCTGAACATCGCGCGGTCGCCCGAAATCCTGCAGCTCATGAAGGAAGCGGCCTTCATCACGATCTTCTGCGGCATCGAAACGCCGGATCCGGACGCGCTCGTCGCGATCGACAAAGAACACAACATGCATCTGCCGATCCTCGATGCGATCCGCGCGATCAACGATCACGGCATGGAGGTCGTCTCGGGGATCATCCTCGGCCTCGACACCGATACGCCGGAGACCGGCGGCAAGCTCTTCGACTTTATCGAAAAATCCAAGATCGCGATGGCGACGATCAATCTGCTGCAGGCCCTGCCCCGCACACCGCTCTGGGACCGACTCACGCGCGAAGGCCGGCTGCTTACCGATGAAGACCTCGAGTCCAACGTGGCCTTCCGCATGCCTTATGACTCGGTTCTGGCGATGTGGCGCGACTGCATGGCGAAAGCCTATGAGCCGAAGACGCTCTTCGCGCGATACGAACATTTCGCGAGTGCCACTTATGTGAACCGCCTCAAACGGCCGTGGAGCAGACAGCGCCTGTCGCCCGGCAATATCCGCAAGGGGCTGCGCATTCTTTTCAACATCTTCTGGCGGATCGGCGTGCGCGGCGATTACCGGCTGGTGTTCTGGGGCTTCGTGCTGCGCCGTCTGGTCCGAGGCCAGATCGAGCCGATCATCGCCGTCAGCCTCGTCGCGCATCATCTCATCATGTTCGCGCGGGACGCTACGACCGGACGCGGCAATGCCTCGCATTATTCGGCCAAGATGCGGATGCTGGAGTTGGAAGCGCCGGCAACCGCTGCGGAATAGCGATTACGAGAGTGTCAGATTTCCGCCCGAAGCCGCTTCGAGATCGCAGCGCTTGGTAGAGTTTACCGGAACCGATGCGTAAATGAATTGCGCCCGGACCCACCGGCTTCAGCTATTGGCTGATGTCACGCATGAACGCGCCGACGTGTTGCGCCCATAACTCCGGATGCGCCATTGTCAAATGACCGGCGGAGGCCTCAGACCATGGCTGCACGACGAAACGGCCGTGCTTCACCTGGGGCATGAGATTCTCCAGAACATGCAATTGCTCGGGATTGAACTCATCGTCATCAAAATTAAGCGCGAAGACTTTGGTGGTGATCCGAGAGAGTTCTGGCTGCGGATCATAGTCGGACGATGATTTGAGCGAGTAAAGCATATCATTGGCATCGGTCGCAGCAGCGGTTTTATCCGCATTTTCGATGAAGCGGTCCGCCGCGTCGGTATCGGGTACGATCGACTGAAGGTGCGGCACGCCGTCAATCATCATCCGAAGCAACTCATAGCCTTTTACCCAGCCCTTCGGCGGCTTCGAATAGTTCCCTTGGTCCCAATCCGGGTCGGAGCGGATGTCATTGATCGCCATTCGTCGCCACAACAGATTGCGGCCGGAGACTTTGATCGGCAGAGAGACGACCGGCATGACCCCGTCCATGAAGTCGGGATAGGCCTCGGCCCATTGCCACGCGTTCATGCCGCCCATCGACATTCCGACAATAGCATGAAGATGTTTGATTCCCAGCGTCTCCGTGACGAGACGATGTTGCAAGTCGACGATATCGCCGTAGCCGTAATTCGGGAAACTGGCTTTAAGCCCGTCGCTGGGTTTGGCGGATTGTCCATGCCCGACACTATCAGCGAAGATCAGGTAATAACGCCCCGCGTCGAGCGGGCGCCCTGGCTCGAACAAGGCCTTCATATAGTTTGCGGTGAGCAAGGCCCTGCCATCGGCTCCCGTCCAGTGGAGAACAAGAACGGCGTTGTCGATGCCACCTTGTAAATTGCGATGCGGCGTCCCGAGGGTCGCATAATGGATGCGTAACCGGGCGATGGCCTGCCCATCGCGAAATTTATAGTTGTCGTACCAGGCGTCGGCCTGCGTTGCAGCGGAGTTTTCTTGCCGCTCCCAGCCGCGCGATTGAGCCATGGCTGTCAGTGGAATGGTGAAGAAAAGAAGTGTCGCGATGAGCGCGAGGCCCGGCTCGAAGCTTTTCCTCATGCGTCCTCCATTCGGAACACCTGCCATCTGATACCTATTCCGATTTATATGTATATACATATAATCTGCCGGCAAAAATCACATATTCGTGCGTCATCGTTCCGGATATCCGCTGCTCGGAAGGGGTGTTCATGTCAGGAAATGAACACGGGACGCGCCAAGAAAGGTGATTGGCACGGCTCATGACGGCCGGCCTGAAACTTCAGTGCTTGGCAAACTGTGGACTTCGGTAATGACAGGGCCAGCAATGGCAGCCTACCTCTGCCCTTCGAGCGGCACCGGGCGCACCGGATCGCCTTCGCGCAAAAAGGCGCCGGCCCGCGCGACGACGATCTCGCCCGCCGTCAGACCCTCCTGAATCTGCGCATCCTTGCCCGACAGCGGGCCGATTTTGACGAGTTTCGTCTCGACATGATTGTTGCGCACGACCTGCACGACCGAGCCTTGCGGACCATAGAGGATCGAAGACAAAGGTATGGTCGCGCCGCAAGTGCGCACCGTATCGATCGAGGCTTTTGCAAACATGCCAAGCCTGACGCCAGCCCTGCTGCGCAATTGAATCCGTGCGCTCGAGGATTGCGTGAGCGGATCGACCTGCGGATCGATGAGGCGCACGGTGCCTGCGAGTTCCGTCCCGTCGAGCGCCTCGATCCGCGCTGTCTGTCCAGGCTTGATTTTAGCAGCTTCCGTCAAAGCGACCTGAACCACGAGTTCGAGATCGCCGTCGCGGATGATCCGGAACAGCGGGTCGCCGCGCGACGAGGCGGGCATGCCGATCGCCAAGGTTTTATGCAGGACCATCCCGGTCGCGGGCGCCGAAACGGTCACATTGTTCGGGCCGGCCGACATATATTCCGGACGCACGAGCTGCGCCAAAGCCTGGCCCGAGGTGACCGAGGCGCCATCTTCGACGAGCACTTTGGAAATCTTCAGGCCTTCGACGTCGGGACGCACGAGAACCTCTTCCCGCGCCTCGATATGGCCGGTCAATTGGACGCTATCGACGAAACAGGCGCTCTTCGCTTTGACAGTGCTGACGGCCATGCCCTGCGGCTCGGCAGCCCTCGCCTGGGAGGCGAGGCAAATGAGGGCGGCGCAAAGACAAGGCAAAATCGAAAGGGCGGCACGGCATGCCGTCAAAATCGGTTTCATGCAAAAGGGCTTCATGATGACGGCTCGGACCTGGGCGCCTGTCGTGGCGCCCAGCCTATCTTGTGTCATCTTGTCCACGGCGGGACAAGTACAGCTTTAAGATGCGCTGGACGCGCGCGGCGCGATGTGATCGAAATCACCTCCGGGCCGCATGGATCAAGCGTCAGATTCCGAAACAGGCATTGATTGATTTCTCGAATTCCGGCGGCGGCGTAACCATCTTGTCCGGACGGCCGCGGCCCAGCGCGTCGGTCGAGCGGGCGCGCAAATAAATATAGATCGGGTCGATATAGCACATGACGTTTTTATTCTCGCCGAAGCTCGGCATCACGAGATCGTTGGCGGTGTTGACGTCCTTCTTGCCTTGAATGACGGTCGCCGTGAAATCCGCGTAGCTCATCGTCTTCAGCGCATCGACAAGCGACGGCGCATAGCTCGATCCAAGTCCATCCGGCCCGTGGCATTGCAGGCAATTGGCGCCATATTGGACGAAGCCGAC